>NZ_PNDJ01000001.1:0-141359 GCF_005887255.1 Pseudoalteromonas sp. S1609
GCAGAACCCTTCGGGCAGCGCCTGTTTGGCATTGATGCTGCGTTATCGCCTATTTATGGGGAATAACCACACCACATAGGCTCTGCCTTGCCTAAATACCAAACAGACTGCTGCAAATTTAACCTTGAAAGATCAACAGACCCTAATTTCTTTTAATCACCATTACCAGCCGTTGCTATTAAGTAACGGCTTTTAAGGATTGTTATGTTAGAAAATATCTCAACAGCAAAAGTGGCTGGTGGCTGGCATAAGCAGTATAGCCATACTTCCTCAAGCACCCATTGCAGCATGCGTTTTGCGGTATTTTTACCACCAGGCGCCAGTGAAAAAAATAAAGTACCAGTACTTTATTGGTTATCAGGATTAACCTGTACCGATGAAAACTTTATGCAAAAAGCAGGCGCGTTTAAAAAAGCGGCAGAGCTAGGCATCGCTATTGTCGCACCTGATACCAGTCCGCGTGGTGAAAACGTTCCTAACGAAGATAGCTACGATTTTGCCCAAGGTGCAGGGTTTTACGTCAATGCAACGCAGGCACCTTACAATACTCATTTTAATATGTACGATTATGTGGTGAAGGAACTACCTGCATTAATAGAGCAACATTTTCCAGTAACAACTAAAAAAGCAATTTCTGGGCATTCTATGGGTGGCCACGGCGCATTAATAATTGCCCTTAAAAATCCTAAAGCTTATACCAGCGCTACAGCATTTAGCCCAATTGTAAACCCGATAGATTGTCCTTGGGGTGTTAAAGCTTTTACTGGCTACTTAGGTACTGATAAATCAGTCTGGGCAGAATATGATAGCTGCGAATTAATGCAACAAGCCAAACAAGCTGATTATTTACCTACGTTGGTTAGCCAAGGTGATGCAGATAACTTTTTAGATGAGCAACTTAAGCCACAAAACTTAGTGACTGTAGCTACACAGAAGGGCTATCCGTTAACACTCGAAATGCAAGCTGGCTACGACCATAGTTACTATTTCATTAGTAGTTTTATAGACCAACACTTATTATTTCATCATCAGTTTTTAACTGCTTAGATTCATTACTGTGTAGAGTAGATTTATCTACTTCTACACATTCTTTTAAGACCTTAGTAACCTGCCTACATTTTCTAATCACACCGTCATCTCCTTTTACTAAACTAAATACTGCAGAGTCTATTTTTAAACCTAGCTCTGCAAAAGAAAATCCGTCCTTATCAACGGGAACTGGCTCAAATGGATTTTCATAAGGAGTAGACCGAGCTGGATTTTTCATCCGCTGATTTTCTTGTGCATTTGAGGCTGCTTGTCCATCCAACATAACGCCAAAAAATGTACAGCCATTAAGCATCAGCAATAGTGATAAAAAAAATATTTTTTTCATGTTTAACCCTTTAGTAGCTTCAACTTTAACTATTTAGTTAATAGAGTAACTCCATTAAAAAAGTAAAACTGTAAAAATCTGTTAGTAAGTGAAAATTGTTTACAACATAATTTATACTAAAGTATTTTATTATCACTCTCGCAAAATGATATAATATAACATACAATTAAACTCGTTTTTTCATCCATACCAAAGCATATTTATGTCATTACCTTTATCTCAAAATCGTTTACACCATATAGACTTACTCCGAGGTCTTATCATTATATTTATGGTGATTGATCACGGCATGTATTATTGTCTAAATTATTCAGTGACCGATCCCATGACCATACCAGGAACAGATGCGCTTACTTTTTTCACTCGTTTTATATCGCACTTTTGTGCGCCATTATTTGTATTTTTAGCGGGCCTTTCAGCTGCGATAACCGAGCATAAATACACTTCCACGCAAGCTTTTTCAAAAAGTTTAATTATACGTGGACTAGTGCTTATATTATTTGAATTTACTATTGTGTCATGGTCTTGGAGCTTTAATCCACTGTTTCCAATGTTATACGCTCAGGTTATTTGGGCGATAGGTTGGGGATTTATTATTCTAGGGCTTTTACGCTTAATCGGTCTGTATGCAATTTTTGCCATGGGCTTAATTTTAGTATTTGGCCATAACTTATTTGATGCCGTCAACTTTGAGCCAAATACAATCGCAAATACGATATGGTCTGTTTTACATCAGAAAAATGTACTCGAACTTCCTTTTAACTTTAAAATTAGAACCACCTACCCCGTAGCTCCTATTGTTGGGTTAATGGCGTTAGCCTATTGTGCAGGTGTTTATTACAAAGCCAAGCAATACAGTAACCGAGTTATGGATTATGGCTTAATTTTGGGTGTAAGCTGCCTAGTTTTATACACGCTTTTGCGTGGCTTTAATCTTTATGGTGACGCGTCAATATTTACGATTAGTGACTCTTATTTACTCACTATAATGTCATTTTTAAACCCGACCAAATACCCACTTTCCCTGCAGTTTATGTTGTTAACCGTTGGTATAGGCCTAATTATGCTTAAACTATTGAGCAAGCTAAAAAGTGATTTTTCGCCAACATTTTTACAAGTATTGGGTAAAACCAGTATGTTTTCGTACTTAGCCCACTTGTATTTACTGCATGCAATAAGTTGGTTACTTATCCCTGTTTTAGGCTTTAGTTTTTCTGATATGACTTATGGCGAAACTCTGGTGGGTTTACCAGCTGGATACGGTATGAGCTATGTTGCAACACTGCTATTTATTGCAGTCGTAATTGGCTTAACAGCCGTTCTTGCCAATTATTATTTAGCATGGAAGCAAAAAAATAAACACAGTTTAATTGCTAAGTATATTTGAACAAACATTAAAAAAGGCGCTATAAAAGCGCCTTGCTAACAAGTATGTGTGCTTAGAACATATCTTGATAGGAATTTGTTGTACTAAATGTAATTGCTTTTTCAAAGCCTGGCATTGTAATGCTGTGCTCATCTAAAACAATCTCATTTTCATCAATTAAACCATCACCAAAACGGTAAATTAGCGAGTATTGACCTAAATCGGCTTGCGTTTGGTAAGTATGCTGTGCATCTTTTACTTGGCTATGTTTTTCAACATAGCTGTTCATCAGTGCATCACCATGGCGTTTAACAAGCATCTGCATGGTTACTTTTGCGCTCAGCACAGTCGCTGTTGCATTATTTCCACCAAAGCCTTTTGAGTTAATAAACGCAATATCCATATCACCACACTCATAGTGGCTATTACGAATATCTAAATGTTCGCTGTAAACATCGTCGGCTACTTTATCAATGGTGGTAATACCTGGCATAATATTATGACTAAATACACCTAACGCAATGGCAAGCTGATCGCCACTAGCAGGCGCAATAGTATGGCCTACATAGGCTTTAGGCGCAGTCACTTTCCAGTTATCAATAGCAAATGTTTGCGCTACTTTATGATAAATTAAAGATTCAGTAACACGATTTTGTGGCGTACTTGAGCCGTGCGCTAAAATAAAGCTACGTTGTTGCAGTGCCTCTTTACCTAACAAGCTAGTAGCAAGTGCTGCTGATTTCGCCATGGTGATGTAGTTGCCAGGCCCAGGTGAGGTAATTGACTTTTTAACTCCATCGGCATTCACAAATACATCCGGCACACTGCCCATAATATCTGCACCGAGTTCCAGAGCCAGTGCATCATCCATTAATATAGCAACCTGAGCCCCCTCACCTAAGGTAAAACCGCAGTTCTCACCAAATGGACGACTACTTTTACGATAATCAGGCTCGTCATCATTGGCTAAATTATCTAAACGGCGCAAACCTTCAATATTAGCCAGCGCACTCATATTACCAAAACCTTCAACCACTTCTGGAGTAATCGCACATTCAACACTGGCAACCACTGCAACACGGGTCCGCCCAGCTTGAATATCGTTAACGGCAGCGCGCAAGTTATATAAAAATGTGGCACATGCGCCTGAAGTTGAAAAAGTTGTCCCTACATTGCCGGTAACATAGGCGTTGATAAAATCGGTCGTCATTGTATTTAAACCCAGCGCTAATTGCTTAGTACTAACACGATCGCCCTGCTGGCGTGCTTTAACTAAACCACCTAAGCCTTTATCATCCATTTGACCAATAACCGAGGCTGAGTAGGTGCCAATTTTGTCAGGCTCTACGCTATTCATAATATATTGCCAATCAAGTCCTGTTGATTTTATTGCATCGGTGGCAGCAAATATGGTCGCTTGTAAACCTCGCGGCTGGTAGCGGCTGTTATACATAATGGCAGGATCAAACCCGGTTGGAAATTGCCCAGCCGACTTAATCGGGTTATCACGGGTTGAGTCATGTTTTACATCTAGCTCAGAAGCAATCGTGACTTTTACTTTTTTATTATCAAGGTCATCTATTTGCCAGTTGCTTGGTAAAGGCGATGGTAAGTCACGACGACGTGTTTCAAACACAATTGAACTATCATCTGAAGCCGTTAAAGTCATTTTTTGCTGCCAAGGTGTGGCATCAACGTCAAAATGTTCTTTTTCAATTTTTCGAATTAATGTACCAGCAATAATTTGCTCACCAAAGCGTGCTTCAATGTCGCTTTGCTCAACATGATTACCTTGGCTGTCTTCAAGTTGGCCGTTTACTGTAGTCACTAAGTTCATTAATGTGGCAAGGCCTAAAAACGTTTCTTGGCGAGCTTGCGCCGCTAAGCTATCTAACACGATACGACGATAACCTTGATGAAAAGAAGTACGGCCAGCGGCATTAATGCCTCCCATGCCTACAATAACGGGTAATGCAGTCATAATTTACCTTTAAAATGCGTGTTATAAGAATATGACATTAGTTTAATTGGATTACAGAGACGTCTTTGTGCTTTAATAGCCAAATAAGCGGCATAAAAGGCCAAAAACAACTGGTCGGAGCATTCACAATGAGCAATAACCCATTAACTCCCCCCATAAATATTGGTATCGCAGTGTTTGAGCATTTGTTGGTAACCAGTCTCACATTACCGATTGAGATGCTGCGTGCGGGTGAGGCTTTTGCTAAAGGCCATAGTGATAAAAATAACTTTAAACCTCTGGCTATTCATTTAGTGGCTAAAAATAGTGATGCCATTAAGACGCGAACTGGACTATCGATTATTCCTGATTGTACTAGCGAAAACTCACCTTATTGCGATTTAGTTATTGTGCCTGGTATTTGGCGTAATCCTCGCCCAGTGATACGCGCTAATCAACAATTAGTCACTTGGCTGATCGAGAGCTTTACCGTAGGAAGTCATATAATTGGAGTAGGCACAGGTAATTGTTTTGTTGCAGAGGCTAGTTTACTTGACGGACATCCCGCTACTACCCATTGGCATTATGCTAAGCAGTTTAAGCATGACTACCCTAATGTAAGTTTGAAACCTGATTTTTTTATCACCCAGTCAGAACGTATGTATACCGTAGCCAGTTTAAATGCACTTGCTGATGTTATCGTACATATTATTAGTCAATATTATGGTAAAGAAGCGGCACAACATGTGGAGCGCAACTTTTCCCATGAAATTCGTAAACCCTATGAAGATCAACGTTACTTAGAGGGAGCAGTAGATAGACACCCAGATGAGCTGATTGCACAAATACAGTTTTGGTTAAAAACCAATCTAGCCAGTGAGCTCAACTTACAGGAGGTTGCGGCTCAATTTAGTCTAAGTTATCGCACCTTTACTCGTCGCTTCAGAAGTGCCACTAACCAAAGCCCAATCGAATATTGGCAACAATTACGAGTAGAAGGCGCCAAAGATTTATTGGCATCTTCTAATTTATCGATTCAAGAAGTTGCTTTAGAGGTTGGCTATAACGACCAAGGGCATTTAACCCGAGTATTTAAAAAAGTTTTACGCCAAACACCCAGCGAATACCGTAAAGTCGTGCGACGAAAATTATTTGGTTAAGTTTTAACTAAACCGTGTTCACTTTTGATGGTTAGCAAAGATTGATATAGCCTTGATTAGATTTTTTTATATATATAAATTATAGTATTACGCATGAAGCGTGGTGAAATTAATACAGGGAGATAGCTGATGGATAAACTTACCAATCTGCTTGTCGATCAACAAAGCAACGCATCCATTGAGGCTAAACTAGCTGACTTACTCGCGTTAGTTCGCAAACATTTAGATATGGATGTTGCTTTTATATCTGAATTTATTAACGATGAGCGGGTTTTTAAAGTGGTCGATAATCCCTCTGAAAACCAAATTGTTAAAGTGGGTAATGCCGATCCCATTAAGGAAACGTATTGTCAAAAAATCACCGATGACAAGCTTAGTCCTATTATTACTAATACCTACGCAAACCCAATAACCAAGGCTATGCCCGTAACCGAAAAGTTAGGTATAGGCGCTTATATCGGTGTACCTATCAACCTGTCAAACGGTAAATTATACGGTACTTTTTGTTGTTATAAATCACACCATGATGAGAGCTTGAACGATCGCGATTTATCGTTTTTAAATATTATTTCGGAAATAGCGACTGGCTTAATTGAAAAAAACTTATCAAAAAGTATATCGCGTAATCACGCCAAGTCAGCTATTGAGCAAATTATTAGCGATAATGATATTAGTATCTACTTTCAACCTATTTTTAGTTTAAAAAATAATAAAGTTGCAGGTTTTGAATCACTTGCTCGATTTTTTACTACACCTTATAAAACCCCTGATGTATGGTTTAAAGAAGCAAAAAAGGTTGGCTTAAATGAAGCATTAGAAATGCTAGCCATTAAAAATGCAGTCACCAACATAGCCAAATTTAATAATTCAACTTACATTGCTATTAATTGCTCACCATCGCATATCCTAAGCGGTGCACTTGAAAATACATTACAAAACATTGACTGCACTAGGCTAGTATTAGAAATTACTGAGCATTCACCAATTTCCGACTACGAAAAAATGCGGACAGCACTTACCCCACTCAGAAAAAGAGGGCTTCGCTTAGCTATTGATGATGTAGGCGCAGGCTTTTCATCATTTCAGCATATTTTAGAGCTTGAAGCCGATATTATTAAATTAGATATTAGCCTCACACAAAATATAAACACTGATGATCGTAAGTTTTTGCTAGCAAAAGCACTGTGTGGGTTTGCAAAAGCAATCGACTGCACCATCGTTGCCGAAGGAATTGAAACTGAAGAAGAACTCAACTCGTTAAGAAAGCTCAATGTAGATAGTGTGCAAGGTTATTTTATTGGCCGCCCTGCAGCAATTAACGATGCACTTAGTTTGCTAAACGCAACTCTACCAGCATGAAAAACGCCACTATTTAGTGGCGTTCGCTATCTGTACTGTCTTTTCGGTAATAACGTTTGTGATAACTTTTTACTTTAGCATGCACACCTTTGCTGAGGCTTTTAAACTTAGCTTCGAGCACATCAACACCATATAAAATACCAACCACCAATATAGAAAGCTTAATTGCAGCACCTAAGTTTTCGGTTGCGATCATCACCCCAATAGACGCAAGCACCCAAATAGTGGCCGCAGAGGTAACCCCTACCACTGCACCGTCTTTTGCTAGCATAACGCCTGCGCCTAAAAAACCAATACCCGTGATTATTTGCCCCACTACACGAGAATGATCAATCACATCTCCTTGTAAATTAAACGCCGTAGATAAAAACAAATATGTACCTAACGTTATTAATGCTGATGTGCGAATACCCACAGGTTTACCGCGCAATTGACGCTCTATACCAATAATAGCGCCACAAAAAGCGGCGGTGCCAATAGCTGCCCATGAGTATGGCGCTACATCGATAAAATCTAAAAATGTCACTTAATATCCTAATCTATTTTACTTTACCAATAGCAACTGCCGTTCTGAGCCTTTGACTACCAAATGCCGACATTTTACTAAAGTCGCTACGTGCAATTGGTACGTACTGACAATCTATTGCTAGCTGGTTATCTTTTCCAGGCTCGCAAAATGGGTCATGTACGTAAACACAATGTGCATCTAAATGGGTTACACACACCCAGTGCGGTGATTTTTTACCATCAAACCGATACGTACTAATTAACAGCAACACACTAAACCCCTGACTCAACCAGTTTTCTATGTCAGTTAATTCAACATCTTTTTGTGTAACTGAAATATTTGCCGCTGCAATACCCTCAACAAACTGTTGATGAACCGTGGCCAATACTGATTTTTTGTTATCACTGCGAACCCCATCTAAAAATAATGGTTCAGATGTATTAACAATTACCTCACTTGTAAAACCGCGTTTATTTGCAGCCAGTGCCAAGCCAAACGGGTGACACCCACCATGTCCAGAGGTCATAAAAATCGTGGTGCCTTCACGCCACAAAGCTAATTCATGTGACTGACTCAGCTCTGTGTTTGAGTCAAGAGCAGCCATTGCCATTAATAACGCAGCAGGACCACAGGTAAACTCGGTGGTTTGCTGATACCATGGCGTTAAACGCTCAACCTGCAACTCACTGGTTTGGCGAATATTTTTTTGCATCCGTAAGGCATCACTGTGATCGTCATAATAATCACTGTATTGACCAAATACGCGATACCCCACACTTTTATAAAGCCCAATGGCGCTGTCGTTATTTACTGCAACTTCTAGGCGCAAATAAATACGTCCACGCTCACTGGTCGCTTTTTCAAGCGCATTGAGTAATTTTTTGGCTATGCCCTTGCCATGCATCGTTGGTAATACGGCCAATGAGTACAAACGTGCTAAACGCGTGCCTTTATGGCACCACACTAAGCCATAGCCATATAATTGCGCATTTTGCTCAGCAACTAATAAAATCCCATGTTTAGCACTGAGCCAGCGCTTTAAACTACGCGCACTTAGCTTATCGTTACTAAAGCAAGTATTTTCAAGCGCCACCAACGCCTTTAAGTCAGCGGTTATTGCAGGGCGAATAACTAGCTTGGTCGCCACTGTTACTTTTTCAGCCAAAGCAATAGGCATTAGCCGCGGCCTCGTGCTTCTAAACGCTGTTTAAACTCATCCATAATGATCATGTATAGCTCGTCACCTAAGTAACCATCTTCTACTTTGTGATCAATACTCGGGTTGTCGTTTACTTCCAATACATACGCACGACCTTGGTGCTCTTTTACATCTACACCATATAAACCTTTACCCACTGTTTTACAGGCCTTTAAAGCAGCGTCTAATACTACTTTTGGTAACTCAAAGGTTGGTAGAGTTTCAAAGCCACCGGAAAAAAACCGTTTTGCGTCATGGTTGTATATTTGCCAATGGTTACGCGCCATTAAATAACGACATGCATAAATGGCGCGGCCATTAAGTACACCTACGCGCCAATCGTATTCGGTGTACATGTATTCTTGTGCCAATACCAGTGCGCTATATTCAAACAGCTCGGTTAGTTTAGCTTCAAGCTCATCGCGGTTTACAACTTTAAACACCCCTTTTGAAAACGACCCTTCTGGCATTTTTAAAACCAGCGGATAGGTAAATGCTGCTTCTAATTGCTCAAGCATTTGCACTGATTGATCAGCCACAACTAGCGTTTTTAAACTTGGTACTTTTTGATAGTTAAATGCATCATGTAAGTACACTTTATTACAACAACGTAAAATAGATTCAGCATCGTCAATTACCACCAACCCTAAACTCTGTGCTTTACTTGCAAGGCGGTAGGTTGGATGGTCAATTGCTGTAGTTTGGCGAATAAATAACGCATCAAACTGGGCAATATTGTCTATTTCCTCAAAGCTAAGTGCTTTTGCGTTAATACCATGTTTCGCTGCTGCTTTTATAAAACGGGCTATTGCATCTTTATCACTTGGCGGTACTTTTTCGTTATGATCAACCAATATCGCCATATCCCAACGAAAACGGCGCTCTACTTTACCAATACGCCATTGCGTTTGGGTAAACTCATTTAGCTTTTCAATAAACGCAGCATATTGTTGCTCACTTAATGAGGTTAAAGAGCCTTGTTGCAATATACCTTGCTGATCGACAAATAAAATAGGCGCTGGGTATTGTTTAAATATCGATTTAGCCGCTTTACTTTGTAATTCGTTAAGAGCATTACCAAAATAAACTGCGCCATCAATTTGCCCAGTATTTAAAGTAGGTGCTTGGCCGCTTCTAAGCGCGTTTATTGTTTTAACGCTTGGTAATACTTGGTGTTTGCGGGCTTCTGCAAGCAATGAACAATAATAACCCTTACTCAAGTATTGGCTTGAGTCGCATAAATTAATAATGCGGGTTTTAGGTTCGTTGCGTTTTGGGTAGTCACGTAAGTAGGTGTTAAACGTAATGACATTTTCAAATGAAAGAGCAAGTGCTTGCTCGTTGTTATCAACCACTATTAAGGTTTTAAACACGACTTTTCCTAGTTAAGTCAAAATATAAAAATCCCTGGCTAGTTAGCTCAGGTAGTTAAACAGCAAATAGAAACACCTATCGCACTAAGTGCAGCAAATAGCAAATCACTTAATACGATAGGTGCTTTAACGAATATCTACTATAAACGTTAGCGCTTAAATTGCTTAAGCGACATGTGATTTATAAGGCCTTTTTTACATACACACAAACGAGATATTTTTAGCGTGAAGATAAAAATTTTTGATGAACTTTTTTATTGTTAATTTGTGTTTTAAAATAGCCAAAATTTACCACTAAAAGTGATCATTATGTCTCTTCCCGCTTGCCCTAAGTGCCAATGTGAATACGTTTACGAAGACCAACAACTGCTTATATGCCCAGAATGTGCCTATGAATGGAATCCAAATAATACAAGCGATGAAGACGCTATTTTGGTAAAAGATGCAAACGGCACTTTACTAGCCGATGGTGACAAAATAACCGTTGCGAAAGATTTAAAAATTAAAGGCAGTTCTCAGGTTATAAAAATTGGCACGAAAGCGGTAGTTAGACGTGTGCTTGATAAAAAAGATCACCAACTAGATTGTAAAGTCGATGGCATTGGCGAAATGATGGTAACGGCTAAGTTTGTGAAAAAAGCCTGAAATTACAAAAACTCACTTGTAAAAATTAACACAAAGCAATAACGCTTAACTGCTAATTTTTTAGCTCTTTAGATAGCGCAGCTAATGTTTGATCGTAAGCATTCTGATTAAAGTTACTCGAGTGTGGGTTCATAAAACCATGTAAGTATTCAACACGCTTTGCGCTAACATTAGCCTTTGTTGCCAGTTCAATGTGTAGTGATTTAACATCAAAGTGCGGCTCATAATGCGGAAATATGAGTTCAATCTCAAATTGTGGTTGTATATCTGTATGGTGCCTAATTTGCGAGCTGTAAAAACAAATGCCCTTAGCTATCGTTTTAATCGCCGGGTGTGCAGACATTGACCAAATTGCCGATGCGCCAACACTAAAACCTATCAATATAGTGTTGTCAGCGAGTGGTTTAATCGCTTTTTGTAAAATAGCTACATACTCATCAAGGCCAATATGCTGACTAAAATACTCATAGGCCTGCTGTTCACTGTTAAATGCCATATTAACCCCGCCATAGGGATCGACAATAGACTGAGCGTTTAGTTTTTCAGCTAATGCTTTTAAAGCCGCTGTATTACCAAAAATATCACTGACCAATACTAAGTTCATAAACGGCTCATCTTTAATTTTATTCTATAAGTTTTAGGCAATTATTTAACAAAGAGGCCTACGAGATGCTGCGCCTCTGAGTAAGAGACAAATACAAACTACATTTAAAGTACTTCAACCACGTAATAACTATGTTTTACATCACCGATAGTTAAACTAACTTCATCATCGACTTGTTTACCTAATAACTGTTGCCCTAAAGGGGCACCAGAGGTAAGTACTTGAATAGTTGTGCCTTTAATATCAACGGTTAATCCACCAGCTGCTGGGCCTAAATAAAACCATTTTTGTGTGCTGGCATCGTCTTCTAAACATACCAATGAGCTTATAGCGATAGTGTCTGTAACGGGTTCGTTGTATATGGCTTCAAATAGTTGTATTTCTTTATAGCACTCATTAACTCGCTCTGCATGGCCTTGTGCTAAATAGGCAGCTTCAAGCCCAAGGGTATCGTATTGGGTCTCTGCAATACTTTCTTCATGGGTAGCGGTATCGTGAGCTGTTTGAGCTGCAATTTTAGCAGTGTTTAGTTGCTCATCTAAGGCAAACCGCAGGTGCTCAGTAACATGGGCTTTAATCATTTGGAGAATTCACTCAATTCGATAAAATAATTTGTTATTTTATACCAATCTGCTTGGATATGGGACCTATTTTAACGATAAGAAAATTGCTCTATAACTAGGCAAAATTTTTGACATCTAGTTGTTCTAAATGAAAAAATGTTAACAACGTTATAGGGGAATTTAATTCGTTAAATTGTTCAAATATTTATGCAGGTTGGTATTAGCATTGTTGCCACATCGAACACTATCCCTTTGCTGTGTAACAACAATGCTAATTTAAGGCTATGGCATATCCATTAATGCCTGCGTTTGCTGATCCACTTGCTTATCGTAGTTTTTAGCACTTAACCCAAGTAGCTCAGGTAATGTAGCAGCAATACAAATAGACGACAGCGTGCCTACGACTATTCCTGCAAACAAAGCAATGGCAAACCCCTGCAGCGGCGTGCCAGCTAACAGCCAAACACTTGCCACCGTAGCTAGCGTAGTTCCTGAGGTAATAAGCGTACGAGTTAAGGTGCTTTTAATAGCACTGTTGATAATACTGCTTGGTTTGAGTGTGATGTTTGTTGGTATGCGTAATAGCTCACGTACCCTATCACCCACTATTATTGAGTCATTTAGGGAGTAGCCAATTATTGCCAATAAACTGGCTAAAACGGTTAGATTAAACTCTATTTGTAACCACGAAAATAAGCCAACCACCAGCACTAAATCATGTAATAAAGCCACCACAGAGCCTAATGCCAAACGCCACTCAAACCGAACAGCTAAATAAATCATTACCGCTACCATAGCAGCAAATAAGGCTAAGCAGCCTTGCTCAAATAATTCATCACCCACTTGAGAGCCAATATAAGCCGATGATAAAACCTCAGCATTTATAGTTGGGTTTTGGCTAATCGCGGTTTTCCAAGCATCATTATTAGCTTCCTCACTTGGCGCTTGCGTTAATTGAAAATGATTATTGCCCTGTGCTGTTAGTTCAAATTCACCTTGATGGTTTTTAGCAATAAATTGCTCAAGCTGTTTTAGTTCAACACCTTGGCTGGTGGTAAATTCTGTTAAATAACCACCCGTAAAATCAAGGCCAAAATTAAGCCCTTTTTGTGCAATGGTGAATACCGATAACAACACAAACATGGCACTTATAAGCAAGCCTATATAACGCATACGTGACCCTGTCTCACATTTAAAAAAAGTGTTAAGCATGCGCGTTTACTCCTGCTTTTTTACCCAGCTTTAAATATAAGCTTTGGCTTAAATATTTCGATACATACACACCAGTAAACACCGATGTAATAAGGCCGAGCGCCAGCGTTATCGCAAAGCCTTTTACAGGGCCATAACCTATGCCATATAAAATAATCGCGGTGATCATGGTGGTAATATTGGCATCTAAAATCGTATTCGCAGCTTGTTTATAGCCCTCTTGTATCGCTTGATACGGGGGGCGACCTTTGCGACGCTCTTCTTTTATGCGCTCAAATATAATCACGTTAGTATCAACCGCCATTCCTATAGTTAATACTAAGCCTGCTATCCCTGGAAGAGTTAAAACCACCCCAGGTAATAACGACATTAGCCCCACTAAAGAGGTTAAGTTTAAAATTAACGCAACATTTGCAATAAGCCCTAAACGGCGGTACCACAGTGCCATAAACGCAAGCGTTAAACCCATGCCTAACATTAGCGCTGCTAATCCATTATTAATATTGTCTTGGCCAAGGCTTGGACCAATAGTTTGCTCATGCACTATAGTTACGGGCGCAGTGAGTGATCCTGCGCGTAGTAATAGCGCTAAATCGGCAGCCGCTTGTTGGCTTTGCATATTGGTTATACTAAAACGCGAGCTTAAATGCTGGGCAATGTTCGCTACATTAATAACTTCGCTTTTTTTAACCACTTCACCTTTGGCATTTTGTGAATACTCTGAATAGAGCGTTGCCATAGGTTTACCTATATTCGCCTTTGAAAAAGCCGACATAGCATCGCCACCTTGGCTATCTAAGCTCAGTTGTACCAAAGGTTTACCCCAATCATCACGCCCTATATTAGCGTTATTAATATGCTCACCGGTAAATATAGGTACAGGGTCAAGCTTTATGGTCCCTCCCGATTGCAGATTAAACGTTTGCCCGCCTCTCTCTTTAAGTTGATAAAACCCCAATGACGCGGTTGCACCAATTATGCGTTTTGCTTCAGCCGGATCTTGCACGCCAGGTAGCTCAATACGAATGCGCTGCTTACCTTGGCGCTGCGTAACAGCCTCGGTTATGCCGAGCTCTTCAATGCGTGAGCGAAGTGTGGTGAGTGTTTGGCTCATCACTTCTTTATCAAATGCGCTGCGCCCTTGCTCAGAATAGCTAATTTTAACGACCTGTAAGTTGCCATTAGTTGATGTGGTTGTAGTGAGGTTTTCAAAACGGCTTTTAAGCTCTTTTATGACAACTGTTAGCTTATCGCCAGCATTCTCAAGCGCACTTATTTCAAAGCCCTGATTAGTCTGCTTCGCTTTAACGCCATAGGCTTTTTGCTTAACAATAATGGCTTTTGTTTGTTGATATGCACTGAGCAATTGCTCATCAATGGCTTTATTTAAATCAACATCAAGTACAAACAATACCCCGCCGTTTAAATCAAGACCCAGCTTTATAGGCGATAAGCCAAACTCTTGTAACCAAATAGGGCTGGTTGCATGTTCAACAATTTTAACCTGTGTATTTGGAAAGTTTGATTTTAAAGCCGCCTGAGCTTGGGCACTTTGTGTAGGTGTATTTAAAAGTACATTAATATTTGCTTGGTCTTTTAAACTTTCACTCACTTCAAAACCTTGGCTATTTAAAAAGCTAACTAGGTTTTCAGTACTTGGCATTACTTGCGTTTTAACATCAGAAGCTGCACTAATCTGCAACCATGACTTATTCGGATATAAATTAGGTAAGGCGCTTATTGCTAGTAAAACCAATACAATCAACATGGCTACATAGCTTAATTTAAATTTAGCCTTAAATTGCTTTTTATCTTTTTTTAGACTTAACATAGTTATTCCTTATTACTCGGCATAGCCCAGTAACGTACCTATTAGGCACAATTAATCTGCAGGTCAAAACGCGAAGCGTTAAAACCAATTAAATTAAATAAGAAACATTAAGCGTGGTAGGTGGTTACAGCGGTGTATAACAGGTTAGCGTCTTTCCAGCCGCTCAAGCGCGACTTTTTACTTTTAAATACCCAGGTATACCAAGGCTGACTTATGTTGACTGCTTGCGGTCGCAAAAAAATATGCCTACACCCATTTAGGGCAAAAAACTCATGCACTACATCGTATTCAGGATCGCCCTGCGCACTGTGTAAAAATAAAAATGAGTTATTGGCTGTTAGCCTAGGTTGATGCGCATCAAAATCAGAATGCTTTGAGTTTTTATGCTGTAAATCGCCAAGCGATTTTGTAGGTACGGAAATGTTAGTTAAATGGTCAACATTAATAACATCGCTATAACCGCTTTGGTTACTGTTTAATTCGTGCTTTACGCCCATAGCATGGCTTTGCACACTAAAGAGTGCAGCAAAAAACAAGCAAGTAGCTAAAAAAACGCGAAATTTAAACATTGGTCATTTAAAAACTAAAATAAAGGATAGCTAGTATATAAGGGCAGCTAATTAAAATACAATAGCCGTTCTTAAGCTAATTCATTTATATAAAAACAAATACTGAGATCCTCGATGCGCTCCAGACAAAGTTCAGTAAAACGCCCCGACGCCATGAATTTAAAACAAAGCATTCAAACTCTTTGGCCTTATATCACTAAATTTAAAGGCCGTGTGCTGATTGCCATATTAGCGCTAGTCGGTGCTAAAGGCGCGACATTACTCATGCCATGGGCTTTAAAAGAAATAATTGATTCGGTTGATAAATCAATTAACCCACTACTGCTCGTTCCTACTTTATTACTCGTTATGTACGGCGCATTGCGCTTTGCTAGCGTATTTTTGGGTGAAGTACGCGATGCGGTATTTTCGCGAGTCACCGAGCATGCCATGCGAGATATTGGACTTAAAGTGTTTAAACATTTGCACTCATTAGATTTAGCCTTTCATTTAGACAGGCAAACTGGCGGCATAAGTCGAGACATAGAGCGCGGCACCAGTGGCTTAAGCTTTTTAATGCGTTTTTTAATGTTTAATATTGTGCCCACGTTGTTTGAAATAATGACTGTGGCGATTATTTTTGGCAGCTTGTTTTCTATTTGGTTTGCGCTGATCACCCTATTGGCTGTGGCTATTTATATTTTTTTTACCGTGACGGTTACCCAATGGCGAAACCGCTTTATTCGTGAGTCAAACGCTGCTGATAATCAAAGTAACACCCGTGCCATCGACAGTCTATTAAATTACGAAACCGTAAAATACTTTAATAATGAACAGCATGAAGCCCAAACTTACGACACATTTTTAGCAACCTGGGAACAAGCACGATTAAAAAACAGACTCTCGTTACTGGCGCTTAATTCAGGGCAAGCACTGATCATTGCATGTGCCATAACCGCATTAATGTGGCTTGGCGCCAATGAAGTGGTTACCGGCGAGTTAACGATTGGTGAGCTGGTAATGATCAATGCGTATATGATCCAATTATTTTTACCGCTTAACTTTTTGGGATTTGTGTACCGTGAAATACGCCGTGCCCTTACCGACCTTGAAAACATGCTAGGGTTATTAAATACCTCACCCAAAGTAGCAGATAGCGAAACCGCGCAACCATTAGCACTCAAAAATGGGGCAATTAGCTTTGAAAATGTCAGCTTTAGCTACGATAGTAAACGCCCTATTCTTAAGAACGTTAGCTTTAATGTGAACCCTGGTGCTAAGGTAGCGGTTGTAGGTGCTAGTGGCGCAGGTAAAAGCTCGTTAGCCCGCTTGCTATATCGTTTTTATGAACTTTCATCGGGCGCTATAAAAATTGATAATCAAGCCATAAACACGGTCACCTTGGCAAGTTTGCGTAAAGCTATTGCCATAGTGCCGCAAGATACTGTGTTATTTAATACCAGTATACGCGAAAATATTCACTACGGCAGACCCAGCGCCAGTGAAGATGAAGTAAACAAAGCTATAAACATGGCGCATCTAACAGACTTTATTAATAGCCTAGATATAGGCGATAAAACCTTAGTAGGTGAACGCGGACTAAAAGTCTCTGGTGGCGAAAAACAACGTATTGCTATTGCTCGCGCTATTTTAAAACAATCACCAATTTTAATTTTTGACGAAGCCACTTCCGCGCTCGACTCACAATCTGAACAAGCCATATTAAACGCTATGCAAGAGGTTGCCTCTAACCACACAAGTATTGTTATTGCGCATCGCTTATCAACAATTACCGATGCCGATACTATTATCGTGCTTAAGGCGGGGGAAGTAGTAGAGCAAGGTAAACATAATGAATTACTCATGCAAAATGGTGAATATGCGCATATGTGGACCTTGCAACAAAAACAGTCAAAGGCGCAATAAACTAAGCCTCTCGAGTACGATTGAAGTATCTGAGTGCTTTTTTGCTATTTTGCTAGTATTTCATTTATCTTATCGACCGGTACGGTTATTCACCTCAAAAGGTTTGTTTGCAGTGAAGTTATCAATACAATCAAGTAGCTATTTTTATAACAAAAATATATAACGAATTAAATAACGTGAATTCATAGGGGAAAGTAATGAAAAAAAGTTTAATTGCAGCGGCACTCGCCGCTACATTTATTACCGGCTGTTCTGAGCCACAAACAACAAAAACTGAGCAAGTAGCAGCAGTTGCAGAAAAACCACAAGCAACAGAGCAAGCCGAATTAGGCACGTTTGGAGTTGATTTAACTGCGCGTAACGAAGCTGTAAAGCCAGGCGACGATTTCTTCATGTACGCCAGTGGTTCATGGTACGACAACTACGAAATGCCAGCAGATAAAACCCGCTACGGTGCATTCTCTGCGCTAGCTGAGCGCAGTGAAGATCGCGTTAAAGAAATTATTGAAGACATTGCAGCACGTGAAAACTTAAACGCCGAAGAGCAACTGGTCGCTGACTTTTATAATTCGTACATGGATACCGAGACACTTAATAAACTTGGTATAACGCCAATTAAGCCGTTGCTTAACGACATCAATTCGGTTGCCTCTACTGATGATTTGGCAAAAGTATTTGGCCAATCTTGGCTTACGGGTGTAAGTGCACCACTTGGCGGCGGTATGTGGTTTAACCGTTTAGATCCCAATAAATACGAAATGTCATTAGGTGCAGGTGGCTTAGGCTTACCCGATCGCTCATACTACCTTGAAGATGCAGAACGTTTTGTAAAAACTCGTGAAGCGTATGTGGCACATATTGCCGATATGCTTAAATTTGCAGGGGTTGATAATACCACAGAGCGTGCACAAGCGATTTTAGCGCTTGAAACCAAAATTGCAGAAGGTCATTGGCCTCGTGAAAAACGCCGTAATCGTGATTTAACCCTAAACCAAGTAAAACGCGACGAGTTAAGTACACAATACCCAGGATTTAACTGGGATTTATACTTTGCGCAAACAGGTTATAAAGTACCACAATTAAACTTATCGCAGCCTGAACCTGTTAAAGCCATGATTGACTTAATCAATAACGAAGATTTAAGCGTATGGAAAGACTACCTAACGTATCATGCAATTAATGGTAACGCTGGGCTGTTGTCTGAAGAGATATTTAACACCAACTTTGCTTTTTATGGAAAAGAGTTAAATGGTCAACAAGAGCCACGTCCACGCTGGAAACGCGCTATCAGCCAAATGTCAGGCACTAGCTCATTAGGCTTTGCAATTGGTAAAATTTACGTAGCTCGTTATTTCCCTGAGTCATCTAAGCAACAAATGTCTGAGCTAGTTGAAAACTTACGCACAGCCCTTGGTGAGCGTATTGATAACTTAGATTGGATGGGTGCAGAAACAAAAGTGAACGCGCGTGCAAAATTAGCGGCATTTGTACCAAAAATTGGTTACCCAGATGAATGGCAATCATATGAAGGCTTAAGCATTAGCAACAATGATTTAATGACTAATGTAAAAAATATGCGTGAGTTTTTCCAGGCTGAAAGTGTAGAAAAAGAGCTGAAAAAGACCGATCGTAATCGTTGGGGCATGACACCACAACGTGTTAACGCTTACTACAATAGTTCATTTAACGAAATTGTATTCCCTGCCGCTATATTACAACCACCGTTTTTCGATCCAAATGCAGATCCAGCAGTAAACTACGGTGGCATTGGCGCTGTAATTGGCCATGAGATGGGCCATGGCTTTGATGATCAAGGCTCAAAATCTGACGCTAACGGCATACAACGTAATTGGTGGACTGATGAAGATCGTGCTGCTTTTGATGCCAAAGCTGACAAACTGGCAGCTCAGTACAGCAAATACGAACCAATTCCAGGTAACTTTGTAAATGGCCGCAACAGCTTAGGTGAAAATATTGGTGATGTGGGTGGTTTAGCCATGGCTTATCATGCTTACAAACTAAGCCTAAATGGTAAAGAAGCACCGGTAATTGATGGTGTAACCGGCGATCAACGTTTCTTCTTAGCATGGGCACAAGTATGGAAAGAAAAACGTACTGAGCAAAGCATGTTAAACCAATTACGTGGTGGTACTCACGCACCAGGTCGCTTTAGAGCACAAGCACCTCGTAACCACGACGCTTGGTATAAAGCATTTGATGTAAAACCAGGTGATGAGTTGTACCTACCAGAAGAAGAACGCGTTCGTATTTGGTAATACCCTGACAACCGTTCATCGTTTGTAACAAATAAACAGCCCGCTTATGCGGGTTGTTTTATTTTTGGCTACTAACAATACTTACTAGCCCTGCCCGGCATTTACCTTTAGAATATGGGCTTGCAAATTTTATCAATTATTTATACATATTAAGGCGAAACGCAGATGGGAAGAGCTTACCAAAACAAAAAAGATTCAATGGCTAAAACTGCGGGTGCTAAAACTAAAGTTTATTCAAAATACGGTAAAGAAATTTATATTTGTGCTAAAAATGGCGGTGTTGATCCAGACGGAAACCTAGCACTACGTCGTTTAATTGAACGTGCTAAAAAAGACCAAGTACCGGCTCACGTAATTGAACGCGCCATTGATAAAGCTAAAGGCGGCGGCGGTGAAGACTATGCAGCCACGCGTTATGAAGGTTACGGCCCAGGTAATTGCATGATTATTGTTGATTGTTTAACCGACAACAACAAACGTACTTTTGCTGATGTACGTGTATGTTTTACCAAAGCAAACGCTAAAATTGGCGCACAAAATTCGGTATCACACTTATTTGATCATCTTGCTATTTTTGTATTTGACGGTGACGACGATGAAACCGTACTTGAAGCGCTGATGATGGCAGATGTGGATGTTACCGACGTTGAAGTAGAAGACGGCAAAGTAACCGTATTTGCACCGCACACTGAATACAACAATACCCGCACAGCACTTGAAGAAATGGGTGTGACAGAATTTGACGAAGACTTAATTGCCTTTGTACCTCAAGTTGAAGCCCCTATTGAAGGCGAAGACGTTGAAGTTATGGAGCGCTTTTTAGCCATGCTTGAAGATTGTGACGACGTACAAAACGTTTACCACAACGCTCAATTTTAATCGTTAAGCAAATAATCTGAGCTCTGGATAGTAAATCTATCTTCAGCGACAACTCCGTTGAGTTTACTTGCGATAGGTTATGTTTAAAGGCCGACTTAGTTGGCCTTTTTGTTATTTGTAGAATGGATTAGTTAATTAATAACCCCTCACAACTAGGGTCTGTTGGCTTTTATAGTTGTATGCGACCATGAATCTTGTGGCCACAATCTAAAACTACAGACTATTTTTGTTTTTTAAACGGGTAAATTTGTTGCTTTAACATACCTACAGGCATGTAGTCCCCGACAACACCATATTCTTTAGGCCACTCTGCTTGGCCTTTTACCGCAGTACCAAATAAATAATCTAAAAACGAGAAATGGGCTGCATAATTTCGATCAATGGCAGCTTTATCGGATGCGTGATGCCAATGGTGAAACTGCGGAGTTACCATAAAATATTTTAACCACCCAAATTTTACATTCACGTTTGCATGATTAAATACGGCTTGAAAACCAACAATAATTACATATAAGCTGATTATTTGCTGTGAAAACCCCAGCACAAATATAGGGGTTAGCACTAAACTACGGGTGATCAGTATTTCTAAAATATGCTGACGGGAGCCCGCTAGCCAATCCATTTCTTTGGCACTGTGATGCACACCATGAAATCGCCACATAAATGGCACTTCGTGATAAGCACGATGCGTCCAATACTGCATTAAATCAGCCACCAAAATAATTAAAAATAGCTGTAGTATAAACGGCATTTGCGCTATGTAAGCTTGCAGTGTGCTCGAAACCGCCCAACCAAAACCATAATGCACAAAATGATTAGTAACCAGTAATACAAAACCCACTATTAAGTGATTAACAAAGAAGTGGTTTAAATCCCCGCGCCATTCACTACGAAGTATTTTTTGCTCTTTTCGATGCGGAAGTAGTTTTTCAATTAAAATAAAAATTAAGGTAGAGCCTAGTAAGTCTAATATAAACCAATCTAGGCCAATATAAGGAGTGTTATCTGCAAAGTCATTCACTTCAACATTCGGGCCACCAAAGCTAATGGCCAGTATAATAAAAAACCACGCAATGGCACCCAAACGCTTATTCGTATTTCGTACAAAATTAAGTAACCCTAAGCTACCGGAAATAATAAGAGCAACAAACATGAGCTGACGTAAAAAGTCGACGCTATAGCTTTTGCGTAATTCTGGAGTCGTTAAATATTCCGGCCAGTGGAATGCAAGCACTCCTAAGCAACTTAATATCGCTAAAAAGCAAGCAATATAACCACTGATATTACCCTCACCAATTTGCAGGTGGCTGGTACGAAATAAGCGGCGGAGTATATGACTAAGTATTGAATTATCCTTTTTCAATTTTTCGCTAGAATAGAATATTCGCTACTAAATGCTAAAAGCCTAAGATTATTTTCCCTTACAAATAGAAACTACTCATTAATTACTACCATTCGGATATTTTGTACAAAAAAGTAGAGTAGTTGTTTTAATTTGAATTTGGCTGTTGACCTAACATGTATTATTAAGTAACATTTCTTTATATTATATTTTTAAAGGAATAAAAATGTCATCATCATTTTCTATTAGTAATCTTCCATACAATTTACCAAACAACTTAAATGAGCAACTCAGAATACTTTCAAATATAGTTAAAATACCTTTCTCCTTAGTCAAAGATGGTGGTCAAAATGAAGTGGAGGCTATATGTGGTGCAATTCTTTACAGGCACTTAGACCGTCATCAAAAAATAGAAGCAATGACTTTAATTAGATCCGTACCAAATGGGGCGTTAAAAGCGAAGCTTATATCAATAGCTGTTGAGCCTACATTCGTTAATAAGGATTGGGGGATATGGTCTTTTACAACGGAAGAACTTATAGCTGATCAGTATTTTCATAGTCAAGTTGATAACTTTGCATCATATATTGGTGTTGGAGCCTCGGCTTTAAGTGGAAAGGATTTATTAGTAAAGCTTTGGAGTAATAGAAAAGTGACCAAAGGTGGAGTCGTTACTCTCGTCATTTGGGGTACTGTATTATTTAATAAATCAGAGCTATCAAAAGTAAATAATGAAATTCAACGTCGAAGCTCAATTAGAACAATAAACATTCAACCTTAATCATGAAAATTTTTACTGCTCACATACTATTAACATTTTGTATGACCATGTTGATGCTTCTAGCGTGGAATTTTACAATGAATAATCTCCAAGAAGACATTGTATTTTTTAGTTCGTTAGTGGTTATTTTTATTTACTTAAATTATCTGTCTTGTTTAAAGACAGAAGAGAATAAGCCAATAAAATGAGTGTAAGAATCCTAATAGCTTTATTTCTTAGCATTTTTTATCTCGATAATGCATACGCTAAATGTAACTATAACTCTCACAAAGTACCTTTATATTCTGAACAAATAACTTCAGAAAAAACATCATATAATTTGAGTATTTGGCCATTAAGAGAAAATAGGCTTTTGGAAAGTGATATTGATCTTAGTAATAAACCAGTATCAATCTACAAAAGCATTTTAAATTCATATCAAAAAAACACTTTAGAAGATATGCTTTTTTATGAGACTGAAGTTATGACTGATATAAAAATATTACATGGACACCAAAGGATAATTAAAGCGGTATTTCAGCAAAGCGATACTTTCGATTTATTTTTAATTCAAATCAATAGCAACTTGAATAATTATTTTTTGAAAACAATTATATCGACAAATATCAAATCTGCGAATATATCAAAAGTTATGAATGAGTTAACCAAAATCTCAGCTCAAATTAAAAATGTTTGCGATAATAAAAATGAATAAACTACTTAATTTACTCATTTATCTATTTATATTTATTGCAATGACTTATCACTGGTTTTCATCTTCAGCTGATACTAGGCAAGCTATGTTTTATGGACTCGTAAGTGTATTTCCAATTTTAGTATGTCGAATTCTTTTTAAGATATGGAAAAAATAGCCTTATATATTTCTTTTTAGGTTTTAGCATTTATTCCTCTAAGCTTACATTTAGGTTCACGACAACAAAAAAAGCCACGCAGTGCGTGGCTTGGCTGGATAAAGTAAAATTTAACTACACGGAAAAATTATAAATAAGCACCCAGCGCTTTAACTTGATCTAACATGCGGTTTGAGAAACCCCATTCGTTGTCGTACCACGCCATTACTTTAACTAATTTACCATCAGCACGCGTTTGCGTTGCGTCAAAAATAGATGATGCTGGGTTATGGTTAAAGTCGATAGAAACAAGCGGCAGCTCATTGTACTCTAAAATACCTTTCATAGAGCCAAACGCAGCATCTTTAACTACTTGGTTAATTTCTTCAATACTTGTGTCACGCTTAGCAATAAATGTTAAATCAACTAACGACACATTAATGGTTGGTACACGTACCGCCATGCCATCTAGTTTACCGGCAAGTTCAGGCAGAACTAATCCAACCGCTTTTGCAGCACCCGTTTTAGTTGGGATCATAGATTGAGTCGCACTACGCGCGCGGTATAAATCTGGGTGGTATACGTCAGATAAGTTTTGATCGTTGGTGTAAGCATGAATGGTGGTCATACTACCTTGTTCAATTCCTACTGTGTCGTTAATCGCTTTTGCAACAGGCGCTAAACAGTTGGTTGTACATGAAGCATTAGAAATAATGTTGCTATCGGCATTAATTACATCGCTATTTACACCATGTACTACCGTTGCATCCATATCAGTACCAGGAGCCGATACCACTACTTTTTTAGCGCCTGCTTCAATGTGCTTGTTAGCTGCTTCGCGAGAAGTAAATAAACCCGTACATTCAAGTACGATATCAACGTTTAGTGCTTTCCACGGTAAATTAGCAGGATCACGTTCTTGCGTTAGCGTGATCACATCATCGCCAATTAGCATGGTGTTGTCTTTTAGCGTTACTTGCTGTGAAAAACGACCGTGTACTGAGTCAAACTGAGTCAGATGAGCATTTACATTGGCTGGGGCTAAATCGTTAATAGCCACAATTTTAATTTCATTATTTTGCGCTGATTCGTACAGTGCACGCAATACATTACGACCGATACGGCCGTAGCCATTAATTGCTACATTAATCATTTTTGACTCCTATTAACTTCACATGCTTGCCGAGCAAGCGTTTCAATGGCTTGCCAGTCTTTATTTTCAATAAGTTGTTTATCTAACATCCACGTACCACCTACACAAATAACATTGTTAAGTGCTAAGTAATCAGGCGCAGTAGCTAAACTAATGCCACCGGTTGGACAAAAAGTAATATCAGGTAATGGGCCACCAATCGACTTTATCATCGCAGTTCCGCCTGCGGCTTCAGCAGGAAAAAACTTTAAAAATTTAAAGCCATGTGCTGCCAAGTTCATCACTTCGCTTGGGGTAGCTGCACCGGGTAAAAAAGGGATAGTTGACTCTTTTGCCAATGCTAACAGTTCATCACTTACACCAGGGCTCACCATAAAGTCAGCGCCCGCTTCTACTGATGCGTTAAAGCTTGCTTTATCAACCACCGTGCCAGTGCCCACATATGCCTCTGGTACTTCAGCTTTCATTAGCTTTACAGCTTGTGCAGCAATTGGTGTACGCAGTGTAATTTCAAGTGCTTTTAAGCCACCGTTATATAACGCTCTTGCAAGTGGTGCAGCATCTTCTAATTTTTCGATTACCACCACTGGCACAACGGGTGCCGATGCTAAGATTTTTTCAATACTCATTACTTGTTCCTCATTACCCAATATGGCTAATTATTATTCAAGTCCAAAAGCACTTGCACCTAAATCGGCACTGCTTACGATATTTCTAAATCCAGTAAATAATTCACGGCCTGTACCAAATGTTTGGCTTGCTTGGCTAATTTGTAGCTCACGCTGTGCAAGCTCTTCGTCGCTTACATGCACTTTTAAAATACCATTTGGCGCATCTAAAGTAACAATATCGCCTTCATGGATTTTAGCTATAATGCCACCTTCTACCGCTTCAGGTGCTAAGTGGATTGCCGCTGGTACTTTGCCTGATGCACCCGACATACGTCCGTCGGTAACTATGGCCACTTTATAACCCTGATCTTGTAATGTTGCCATTACCGGCGTGAGCTTATGAAGCTCTGGCATGCCTTTAGCCTTAGGGCCTTGCTCTTTAAGAACAGCAATAAAATCTTGGTTAAGTTCACCACGGCTATAAGCATCTTGTAACTCACCTTGAGAGCTAAATACTTTAGCTGGCGCCGACACCACTTGATGCGACTCTGCAACAGCAGAGACTTTAATAACGGCTTTACCTAAGTTGCCCGTTAATAACTGTAAACCACCTTGCTTACTAAATGGATTATTTACAGGGCGAAGTACTTCTTCATCATGTGAGTTTTCTGGACACGCAACCCATTTAACTTTACTAGGGCCATTGGCATCACTCATAATCAAGTTATCGTCTTTATCAAGCAGTGGCTCACACATGTAAGGTGCAAGGCCTTCGCCTAAAATAGTGGTTACATCTGTGTGAAGATAACCAGCACCTGCTAATTCACGCATTAAGAAGCCCATACCGCCAGCTGCTTGGAAATGGTTTACATCAGCTGAGCCATTAGGGTAAATACGCGTCAGTAATGGTACAACTGCTGATAAATCAGACATGTCTTTCCACGTAACCTGAATACCAGCCGCTTTTGCAATTGCCACAATGTGGATTGCATGATTGGTTGAGCCACCGGTTGATAGCAAACCAACCAGGCCATTAATAATGGTTTTTTCGCTGATCACATCCGCTAAACACGGGCCATCTTTGTTTTCTGTAAGCTGCTTAAGCATGGTCTCAACGGCATTACCCGTTAAGCCATCACGCAATTCTGTGTATGGATTTATAAACGAGCTACCTGGTAGGTGTAAGCCCATAATTTCCATAAGCATTTGATTTGAATTTGCAGTGCCATAAAATGTACACGTACCGGCACTGTGATAAGATGCGCTTTCTGCCTCTAATAGCTCTTCACGTGACACTAAGCCTTGTGCAAACTTTTGACGAATACGTGCTTTGTCTTTATTTGGGATACCTGACTGCATTGGTCCTGCTGGTAAAAAATACACAGGCAAATGGCCAAATGATAAAGCGCCAATTAATAAGCCTGGAACAATTTTGTCACATACACCTAAACAAAACACACCATCAAACACGTCATGCGATAACGAAACCGCAGTTGACATAGCAATAACATCACGAGAGAAAAGCGATAGTTCCATGCCGTCACGCCCTTGGGTAACGCCATCACACATCGCAGGAACACCGCCAGCAACTTGCGCGGTTGCGTCAAATTTAGTGGCAATGCTTTTAATTAAATCTGGGTATTCTTTGTAAGGCACATGCGCAGATAACATGTCGTTGTATGAATTAATAATTGCAAGGTTTGGCACCTCATCTGCTTTTAAACGCGCTTTGTCATCGCTACTGCACGCAGCCATAACATGGGCAATATTGCCACAGCCTAAACCAGCACGAACTCTTGTTTGTTTTTTTGCGTGCGAAATACGATCTAAATAGGCTTGACGGGTTTGTTTACTGCGCTCAATAACGCGTTCTGTGACTTCTTGAATTCGAGGGTGCAACATAATTTTACTCATCTCTATTCGTTAGAGGATAAAGGCTCAGTAACAATTATAGACTCCACGAAAATAACTGTACTGAGCATCTTTGACTTACCCGTTCAAAGGTACGCTACCAGGGAGCCTCTCACAACAACCCTGACACCGGTGTCAGGGTATTAACGCATGACACTGACACCGGTGTCAACCCTGAGTAATAAAAATAGTCCTTTTTTTTAACATGTACAATAAATAAACGTGAATTTTTAGTGAAATACCAGCGGCAAATAATGAAGGTTAAAAATGCAGATAAAAAAAGCCCGAGTAAGCGTCACTCATACTCGGGCTACTGTGAAAAAGCGGTTTTATTTTACGGCTGCGGTTGACTCTCGCGTGATTAATTTTGCTTCTAAAATCACCTTATAAGGCGACTCTTGCGGCTCAATAATATGGGTAATTAACTGGGTAACAGCCTGTTTAGTCATCTCTTCTACGGGTTGCGCTATAGTCGTTAGTCCGGGCCAAATATGACGCGCTATGGGAGCGTTATCAAAGCCAGCAATAGAAATATCGTCTGGTACACGTAAATTACGCTGTGTAGCTAATTTAAGCACGGCTGCTGCCATGTAATCATTCGATGCAAATACAGCCGTAGGGCGTGGCGATAAATCTAAAATACTACGGGCACTGTCTACCCCTGAATGGTAACTAAAGTTCCCCTCTTCAACTAAGCGTTCGTTAAATTCAATACCATGGCTTGCTAGTGCGCGCCTGTAGCCTTTAAAACGTTGCTGTGTAGCACTGTGATCTGGGTGACCTTTAATAAACGCGATAGAGGTATGCCCTAAGTTTATTAAATGTTCGGTAATTTCAAATGCGCCCTGCTCGTCATTACTGGTAACAGAAATAGAGTCATCTTCTAAAATAGCAGAAGCCACTCGAGCATAAGGAATCTTTTTCGACTTTAAAAAATCAACCAACTCTGAAAAGTCACAAAATGGCGGCGTAAGCACTAAACCATCAAGGCGTGATGACTGCAATAGCTGCTCTATGTTGTTAATGAGTGCATCACCTCTGAGCTCACAAGGGTGAATCAACAAGTTATAGTTGTTTTCTTGGCATGCAGCTAATGCGCCTGTTTGCACACGGGTAATATAACTTTTACTTGGATTGTCGTATAAGCAACCAATAATAAAACTACGGTTTTGTGCAAGTCCTCGAGCAATGGGATTAGGTGTGTAATCAAGCTCTTTAAATACCGCTAATACTTTTTCACGTGTGGCCGCACTCACATTTGGTTCGTTATTCAATACGCGCGATACTGTTTTTTTAGATACACCGGCATAACTGGCAACGCTATTTATAGTGACTTTTTTCATCTATTTATTTCCAAATGTATGCAACGTAATTAAACCTGTTGACTCGTATGCAAACACGCGGCAGCACCAATTAAAGGAATGTTGTCTTGTGTTACTAAAGTGACCGGAATTTGGCCTGTATATTGCGACATAATGCCCTTTTGTAAAAAACGCTCAATAAAACGGCTTTCTAGTAAACGAGCCTGCATTCTTGGCAATATGCCACCACCAATGTAAAGCCCACCAAGAGCGCCATAAGCAAGCGCCAAATCGCCAGCAACACTGCCAATCCAATCGCAAAACTGATTAAGCGTTGCGTCACACACTTCACATTCACCACTATTGGCTAAGCTACTAATTTGCGCCGCATCTAAATTTTTTGCAGCCACCCCTTTAACCGCCGCCATAGCTTTATATAAATGAGCAATGCCTGGTCCAGAAAACACAGTTTCTACCGATACATGTGGGTGGTCTTTTTTAAGCTCTTGAATGAGTTGAGCGTCAAGTTCGTTTACGGCCGACAGTGAAATATGGCCGCTTTCTGAGCTCATTACCGCACACGAATGTGCTGTACGCACTAAACACGCAGCACCAAAGCCTGTACCTGGTCCCATTACACCAATATTAGCAGTGTCATCTGCTTGGCCAGGTTTAACCGTTACGTTTTGAGAAAGGTCTAAGTACGGAGCAGCGTAAGCAAAAGCAGCAAAGTCGTTTATTATGCTTAATTGTTCAAAGTCAAAATGATGTTTAATATCATTAACGCTAAAGTGCCAACCTAAGTTAGTTAAGTGAACTTGGCCTGCGTTAATTGGACCTGCTACGGCAAGACATGCGCGCTTAGGATTTATATGAGACACTGTTGATAAATAATACTCAGTGGCACTTTCGAGTGATCCATAACTAGCACTTGGAAACGTATGGTTATGTTCAATGGTAAATTGATTACTTGATTCGTCGAACCCAGTTATCAATGCAAAACGGGCGTTTGTACCGCCTATATCGGCAACCAGAATAGGCTCAAAGTGTGTGCTAGAGTGTAAACCCATAGTGTTATCTCTTTTGTTTAAGTAATGAGTACTTATTATTTTAATGGGGTATCCATTGATACTTATTTACTTTGAGCTATCACCTCAAAGCAGCTATCACTGTAAAAAAAGGCTACCTTTAATAATAAAGGTAGCTAATACGTTTTGACAACAAAATGATAAAACACCCTCATTGTGACACCGGTGTCATGTTAAAATCAATAAAAAAATGCCTTTATTGACAAATAAGCTTGAAAAAAATCATTAATAAACGAGAATAGCCCCTTATTGTCCTCTTAAGTAAGTAATCGTGATGAAAGGTAAAGCCACCTCATTTGATATAGCCCATTATGCTGGGGTGTCTCAATCTACAGTTTCTCGTGCTTTACGAAATAGTCCTTTGGTAAATGATGAAACCCGAAGACGAGTTCATGACATTGCCAAAAAGCTTAATTACAAAGTTGATAAAAACGCCAGTAACCTGCGCACTCAACAAAGCAGCACCCTAGCGTTATTGTTGTTTGAAGATCCTACCTCTGACGAATCGCAAATAAATCCGTTTTTTTTAGCTATGCTGGGCAGTATTACTCGTGCTTGCGCTAAAGAGGGTTATGATTTACTTGTGTCATTTCAATCGGCCAGTGCTGATTGGCAGGCAGACTATGAAGACAGCCACCGTGCAGATGGCATCATTTTATTAGGTTATGGCGACTATATAGACTTTCAGCCTAAATTTAATACTTTGCTTGAACAAAACACTAAGTTTGTTTGCTGGGGAGCAAGTGTTGATAACCGCCCCGACTTAACCATAAGCTGCGACAACTATGGAGGCGGAAAGCTAGCTGCTGAGCATTTGTTGGCACATAATCGCAAAGATTGCGCGTTTATAGGCGATGCCTCTGATCATAGCCCCGAGTTTTTTGCTCGTTTTAATGGCTTTAAAGAGGCTTTACAACAAAATGGCATTACACTCAATGAGCGTAAAATTGCCAACGCTATTTCTACCGAAGAGTCAGGCTATCATGCCACTCGTTCGTTAATTGCTAATAACATTACCTTTAATGCACTTTTTGCAGCCAGCGACCTTATAGCAATTGGCGCAATACGGGCATTAAAAGAAGCCAATATTAACGTACCAAAAGATGTGGCCGTAATCGGCTTTGATAATATATCTATTGCCAGTTATATTAACCCGCCGCTAACAACCATAGAACAAAATACCACTATTGCTGGGCAAATGTTGGTTGAGAACTTACTAAAACTCATCCGTGGCGAGCAAGTGCAAAGCACCCTACTACCACCGCGTTTAATTGCACGTGGCTCAAGTTAATTCATTGAGTTAAATCATTTTTTAAAAGTAGTAAAATTAAGGGCAATAACGCCCTGACGCCCTTAAATTTATTCAGGTTTTATTGCTTATTTACGGTCATTTGTCCTTTTTGTTTTTTTTAGTAAAGTAACCGCTTTCGTTGCATTAACAGGCTATTCACACCTCGCTATCACATTAGTTTTTTTAATCTGAAACTGGCTGTTTTTGATGTAATTTTTCACTCGTCAATGCACGCTTTTATCACTACAATCCTGCTTTTATTTTCATGTTAAATTTTCAAGTGATCATCTCATGCTATTAACCATCGTTTATATTATAGGTATTACAGCAGAAGCCATGACTGGGGCTCTTAGCGCTGGACGCAGAAATATGGATTGGTTTGGTGTTATGTTGGTAGCCAGTGCCACAGCCATTGGTGGTGGTAGCGTGCGAGACATTTTATTAGGTAACTACCCACTGACTTGGGTAAAACACCCAGAATATTTACTGATCACTTGCCTAGCAGGTATTGTTACCACTTGGTTGGCCAAATGGGTGGTTAAATTTAAAGGCATATTTATGCGCCTAGATGCACTAGGTCTTGCAGCGTTTAGTATTATTGGCTGTCAAGTTGGACTTAATATGGGTTTGCACTATGGAATTTGTGTGGTCGCAGCTATAGTAACAGGTGTATTTGGTGGATTATTACGAGATTTAATTTGTCGCCAAGCACCATTGGTACTTCATCATGAACTTTACGCAAGCGTAGCGCTTATAGTCGCGTGTTTATACTTAGCACTGCACCACTACAACATTGATGACAATATCAGCGTGGTTGCAAGTTTAGTAGTAGGCTATTTAATTCGTATGGCGTCGGTACGCTTTAAATGGCGCTTACCAACATTTAATTTATTAGAGCCCGCTAATTTAAACAATGAGCAATAACAGCAGCGGTTAATGCCCACCTGCCCTAGCACTTTTAAATAGCCCGAATACTTTTCGGGCTAACAAACTAACCACAAAAAGAACTCCCAAAGCAAAACACAGTATGCTCAAGGGCATAAACACGCTTTCATGTAGAACACCATTATGATCAACATATTGATACACACTGTTTTCTATCAGCATAAAACCCGTGCCAAGCAATAAAAAGCAAACACTCAATGTGGCTGTTTTGTTTGAAAAAACGCGCATAATCTATCCATAACTATTTTATTAAATTGTCGGGATAGCAGTTTGAATGAGCGAATATTAATCTACAGTGACTGAGCAACATTAATTTTTAAAATAAAAGTCACGCTCATTAAACTAAGCTTTTAGACATATAATAAAACCTGTCGTCTTCTTTATCTATGCTGAAACCTGAACGTTTGTAAAGCTTGTGCGCAGGGCTTATTTTAAAAACCCGAAGCCTAAGTTGCATAGCACCTCTGTGCACAGCTAAACGAGAACACTCACTAATTGCTGCTGCACCAATACCCATATTTTGAAACGCAGCATCTACTTGTAGGTCACGTATATAGCACCCCTCATCATCGAAAGCCAAGCGCATTGCACCCACTACATCGCCATTTAACAAAACATCCCAATTTTCAAGGTCTGAAATTTGCTCACATATTTTAAGTTGCTGCCAATCAACACCATAATGCTCATAATATCCACGCATATTGGTATAAGTTAACTGTGCAGAAGCCATTAAATCGGCTGTGGGCTGATAATACATATTCATTATTGCCATTCCTTTGTTTAGCGACCTTTACAAAACTTGTTGTGCTTGCTGGTTTTTAAAATATTTATTTACTAATAATGACTGCAACAAGCTAATACTACTGGATGCAGCCCAGTACAAACCAATTGCAGAAGGAAAGTTAACCAGAGTAACAACACAAATAATTGCGGGAATTAGGAACAATAAGGTGCTGGTTTGCTCTGCGCTACCTGGCATCATCATTATAGATAAATATGTAATAGCCCCCACTAGTAACGAAAGCGCAATATCAGGCTTTGCAATACTGGCAATCCAAGCAAACTTACTATTAAATACAATTTGTTGCAAAGCCTGAAAAGTTCCAAGGCCAAATACCCCTTGGCTTGCCATATTAATCACACTTTTTTTATCGATAAACTTAATATTGTGCTTTTTATACAGCGCCATAGTTAATTTTGCGATTTCACTGGGCTGGTTTTTATAGTTGTTTTTTATGCTATCTAGCTCAGGTTTTAGTGCGGCAATTGCTTTTTTATTTCTAACCATATTAGCCATAGCGACAAGGTTAATCGGCATTAAAACTAATCGTCCAATAACGGTAAACAAAATAATTGCAACAGCTTGGCTTACGCCCACTTCTTGGGTAAAAAAGGTGATTGATTGCACAATAAAATCAGTAAATAAATTCCAAATTTCCATTTTAGTTTTCCTTTTAATATTATGTATTAAAAATAACCATCACGACATATTATGTCAACAGTTTATTTTAAACTGAAAATGGGTTGCTATTTAACTGTGGTTAGATTCTGATATTTAGTCATATGAAGATTGCAGCGCAACTAAAAATATTTTATTAAATCTAGTGTACTTGTTTTGGTGGTTTATTAATTACATGCTTTAACCAATGTGTCCATAAAGCAAACATTAAAAGCATCGAGTTTATGCCGATCATTATCCAAGGCCTCAACTCAAATGCAAAAACACTAATAACAAAAGGAATAAGAGGGATAGAGAAACCAATTGTTGTCAGTAATACCCCAGGATAAAAGAATAAGAATCCCCAGTTTGTCTTTAGGTATAACCCTATGGCAGAGGTAAATAAAAGAATAATCCATATAATTATTAGCAAGTTATTTGCAAACGTCAATCCAACCGCCCCTATAATTGAAAACATTTCCCAATTAACGAGCAATGTAATAACGATCAGAAAAGAAATAACTCTTTGTCCATATTTGTATACTAAATCTTGCATATCGACTTACTACCTAAATTAAAAAACAAAATTAAAGATGGGTGTCTTGTTTAGTTGTGTTAATTATTTTTTAGGTTTTCGTAAGTACGTATGCACGGGATATAACTAAAGGAAAAAAATCTTCTTCTAAAAGTACAGCCCATTGTCCATCACCAAAACGTTCAATACGATTCGCATTTGTTAGTACATTACGTAAATTATCATGGGAAGCAATATCTATATTGGACATGATCTTTTTTACTTCACGTGGGTCATAATCAATTTTAAACCATGGAGGAGCACATAGAGCATTCATAAATTTATAAATAACTTCAGGATATTTAGTATAACCACCTAAGTATTCTATATCCGGTAACGCCTCCTTAGCCCGCCTATAGTCTTTTTCAAGTTTTTCCACATCACTTTTTGAAAACATACATCCTCCATGAAACACTAGACATAATAACTCACATACGGTGTTAGCTTAATTCAAACCCAGAAACTCTAACATGACATCCATCACAAAAAAATTAAGATGGGTGTGAGCTTTATTTTTATTGAACCAACAATGTACACAGTAAACCTAATATGCAATCCACAAACAATCACACTTATCAAAAAAATTTAAGAAGCACGACAGAAACATGCCTTCCTATTGCTTATTTTTAACCATAAGATAATCAATAGTTGCAACACATATAGAAAAATAAAGTACGCTAAGGTACTTCCACAATAAGTACTTTGCACTATCGAGTGAAAAAATATTAAAAGAAAATAAGCGACCGTCCTTTATAACAAAGACTAAGGCCAGAAAAAGTAAACATCCCATTATATTTAAATAAGTTAAACGGTTAAGTTTATCAAGAATGAAAATGATAGGAATACCAATTACTGTATTACCCATATATGCAATCACCCCCCCAAAAAAACTGATCATCTTGTAAGCTTCCCAGAGTCCACTTTGGGTGACACCTAGTTGTACAGAGAAAATACTAGCGAATAAAAATACAACGCCTAATGCCGGAAATATTATTAAAGGTGCGAATAGCAACATGCTTAAATATCTCAAAGCAACCTCCGTGCTATAAAAAAGCCGCAATAACGGCGTACAATATTAGATGGCTAAACATAGTGTGAGTTATTATATCAACGGATATTACAACAACGCTAGACCACATCATTATAATGCCGGTATAGCACCAAATGAATCTGAGGTTAGATACAAAAACTCTGAAGCTGTGGCCAAAATTAGTTGACCACTACACTTTAACGCTTCACTAAGAGGCAAAAAATAGTTGGTTAAAATAAGCGACGAAGGAGCAAAAACCAACTGTTTTTTGTCCTTTTGATTGACTTGTTAAGCCTACTATCGATACATAGCTAGACAAGTGATTTTATATTTTACGAAGGAGTCTGTATTTTTGTGGATAATTTTACCAAAAACATTTAGGTCCCAATGACTTTCTGTTTTCAAAACGCTTAACTCTTCTGGCTCAATACCTTTAGTTGGAATGTTACAGCTAAACTCAACAGTGTTGTTTTGCTCAGGGAGATAATTAAAGGAAGCAGTGATTTTTTGATTAACATCATCAAATACCATTTTTATTGAACCAGATAATAATATCCACGAATTAGTTTTATACGTTTCTAGTAGCTTATCTTTGATAGCTAAATTAGTGATTTCAGTTTTAACAAGCCCTACCTTTTCTTTATCAAATGGAACTTCATGCTTACTTAGTACGATTAGTGCATCATTAAGACGAGTCAACTCTTCACTATCCACTTCTATTGGTTTTAACTTTATCAAATTGTCATTTTTATTTAGGTGATTTACCGAAGTAACGAGTTCTTCACTTATTGTTAATTTTCTATTTTTATACTTTTCAGTTTCCTCGCCATTTCTTTCACTTTTTCCACCAATTGACGCAATACCTTCACTACCTAGTTCAGCTTGAATAGAATTTGCACTTTTTTTACCTATGCTTTTTTCAGATAAAGTGAGCTTGGGAGATATTTGGGAGTAGAGATTCTGTACTTTATTTTTATTTATATAGATCGGTTCAATAACATCTTTGATTACTAAATTTTTATCTTGTAGCTTCTCTAAAGCTTCAATTTGTTTGGTTATTTTATCTGTAACTGTTTCAAAACCATAGTTTTGGTAGGAAATAGAAGCATTCCACAATCTGAAAGTCGCAACTATTAATAAACCTATCCAGAAAATTACAGCTTGTTTTCCAGATAATAATGTTTGTATTTCTATGTAAGCCGCAGAGTTACTTTCTTCAAGTTTTTTGACTTTCATTACAACTAAATAAATTACAAGTAGACCTATAACGTTCCACAGAAGGAAGGTTGTAACAGCCTCATAAAGAATTCTATTTAATCCACCTGGTTGAATTATAATATCCCACCAAGAAGGAAAAACAATCACTCCCATTAATAAGGAAAAACCAATTAGTTTTAATGCTAAATTTATACTTTTATTTGTTGTCATAGTCTGAAATAAACTCGATTTATTCTGTAGGCCTAACAGCTTATTCAAAGGATCTAAACCCGCAAGTTGTAGACATAAAATCCTTTGATTTTTTAATACTTTAAGTTTAACTCTGTATCTAAATGTAAATCAAGGGATTTATATTTGTTGTTTTTTTGTTGTTGTAAAATACAAGAAATAATCCTGCGAGTTGTTGAAAAAAAACTAAATACAACTACTGTTTGTATATACAGCGCCAGCTAGAGCAGATTATGGCTTCTATATTTTTAGAATCAATCCGTGACTTTATGATAACGCGTCGTTATGCCAAGCGTACTATAGACACTTATCAATATTGGATAAAATTTTACATTTTATACCATGGTAAAAAACATCCGGCGCAATTGGCAGAGTCGGAGGTTGAGCAATTCTTATCTTATTTAAGTAATCAGCGTAATGTTGCAATGAAAACTCAGGCAACGGCTTTAAATGCTTTGGTATTTTTATACCGTCATATTATTAGTCGACCGTTATCACTTGAAATGAATTTTAATAAATCACTCGTGTCACCTAAATTACCTGTAGTACTGACCCGTGAAGAAATACAGCGTTTATTATTGGCAATGGATCCAAAGTATAAACTTATCGCTCAGATACTTTACGGTAGTGGTCTACGTTTAATGGAAGCTGTAAGGCTACGGGTAAAAGATGTCGATTATGACTATGTCTCATTAATGATTTGGCAGGGCAAAGGCAATAAAAACCGCAGAGTAACATTAGCACTCGAACTACTGCCGTTGTTGCGCAGCCAAAGTTACTTGGTAAATGACTACTGGCATCGAGATAAACAAGCAACAGACTATGCCGGTGTCTGGCTTGCGAATGCATTAGCTAGAAAATACCCAGCGGCTCCTTATGAAATGAGCTGGCAATATTTGTTTCCTTCAGCCCAGTTAAGCATGGACCCAGAAAGTAAAAAGCTGCGTCGCCACCATATTGATGAAACAACAGTTCGTAAAGCAATTTAACAGGCAGCAAAGCTGGCAAAAATTCAAAAAAATGTTACCTGCCATACACTACGGCACTCGTTCGCTACCCACTTACTTGAATCTGGTGCAGATATACGCACTGTGCAAGAACAACTCGGCCATAGCGATGTTCGCACCACGCAAATATATACGCATGTTTTACAATAAGGCGCGAACGGGGTAATTAGCCCACTAAGTAAAATATTATAAAGTATGAATTTAAAAGACTTTTGTCTAATCTAATAAGCTTTAAAAATGAGCTATAACTTGGGGGGCAATGCAATAAAAGCACTTTTACCAAAAGGGGCTAACGTATGTTAGCCCCTTTTGTGTGTGTTTTATTTATAGTGTGTTATTAAGTAACAACAAACCATAGCCAGCGAGTTGCTCGCCATTGAGGTCGTGTTGCCAGTTTGGCGTTAAATCATCGCGTTTGATGATGCTGACGCTTTGCGGGTTAGCGGTTAAGTTAAGCACAAACATACTTTTACTGCCGTTTAACTCACGGGTTATTTCAACAAGGCCGTTGTTATGCTGTGTTAATTCATAACTGCCTTTAATACCCAGCTCTGGGCGCTGTTTTTTTAGTGCGATTAAGTGCTGATATAAACGCCACAGTGAATCAGATTGTGCTTGTTGCGTTTTTACATTGCGATCAGCAGCATTAATTTGCTGTGCTAAAAATTCAGGCCACCACTGAGTGTAGTTATCACCAAACAGTTCAGCCTGCTCAACCCAACTTGTTTGAGCTTGAGTAAAGCCAGCTTGATTGCTGTTATTCCACTGCATTGGCGCGCGTTTATACACATCGTGACCTGTGCCACCTTGTGTTAGGCCAATTTCTTCACCGTAATAAATATACGGCGTGCCAGGAGAGCTAAATAACATGGCGGCGGCAAGTTTTGCCTTATCGTCTTGTTCAGCAAGTTGATAAGCCACACGTTCTTGGTCGTGATTAGTTAAAAACGGTGCAAAAAAATCAAGCGGTGCAGTTGAATCAATACGCTGTTGTAAATTTTGTTTAAGCACATTGGCATCAACTGTACTCACTTGTTGATTAGACTGCATGGTGCCAAATTGCGCTTCACCACTGGCATCGGGTTTTAATAAGCCCAATATTTTATAGCCCACTTCAAAATCAAAGCCTTGATCGAGGCCTTTACCTTCGCCAAAGTATTTTGCAGCAACAGGAATGTCAGCCCATGCTTCACCCACTAAATACGCCTCTGGATCAACGCTTTTTACGTATTGGTTAAAGTGCTGCCAATATGCAATGGTTTCGTCGGTATCGGCTTGCGCATCTGCGCCACCTTCCATTGCAAAACGTACTGCGTCTAATCTAAACCCTGCAACACCTTTATCAAGCCAAAACTTAGCCATTTTTTCCATTTCGGCAACAACATCAGGGTGGCGTAAGTTCAAGTCAGGTTGGCTTGCTCCAAACGCACCATAGTAATACTGCTGACGTGTTTCATTCCAATGCCATACTGCGTCGGGTTGGTCGTTATTACTCCAAGCATGTCCCCAGCCTCTTCCGGCTTTTGGCATATCGTCGCGCCAAATAAAGTAATCTGCATAAGGGGCTTCATTATTTGCTGAACGCTGAAACCATTCATGGTTACTTGATATATGGTTTATAACTAAATCAAGTATGACTTTCATGCCTTTGTCGTCAGCAGCTTTTATAAAGGCTTCAAACTCGGCCATGCTGCCGTAGTCGTTTTCTACTTGGTAAAATTCAGTAAAATCATAACCATGATAAGAAGGTGCTTCAAACATTGGGGTTAACCACAGCGCGTTAACGCCAAGCTCTTGTAGATACGGGAGCTTTTGGGTCATACCATTAAAATCACCATGGCCATCAGCATCGCTGTCGTAAAAACTGCGGGGCCAAATTTGGTAAAAAATGGCGCTTTCCCACCAAGGGTTTGCTTGTTGTTCAGTATTTAGTGGCGATGTTTCGGTGTTATTCGTTTTGTTATTTAATGATGGTGCGCTTTGGCAGCCTGTTAGCATGATTGCTAATGCTAATGCGCTCAAGGTAAATGTTTTCATTTCAGCCTCGTTATTATTGTAATAAATAACATAGCCGTATTTTACTACGGCTATGTTAGTTAGTTTGCGGTTATTTTAGTGCTTTAGTTACCACCGGGTAATGATCCCATACCTGCTTGTCGCTTAGTGAGCGCACTAGCTTTACGTATTCCGCATGTGTCCACGCCAATGGTGTGGCCGAGTTAGTACCCTCGCCTAACGTGTAACCCGCTTTATTAATGCCTACACCATCCCATACTTGCTCAGGTAGCATCATCCCTTGGTTAGCAAATTGCTCTAGCCCTTTTACATAGCTATTTTTAATAGCCTGCTGTTTTGTTGCATCTAAACTATTATTGGCATTTGCGGCGGCAATTTCGTAATGACCACGTTCACCGGTAAAAAATGGCCAAACTCGCCCACGCTGCCCTGGGCTGTTTTTTCCACCTTGCGCATAGTTAGCACCCGTTACCTCGTCTTCACCGTACCCGTCGTTACCATAGCGGCGGTAGCCTGCAAAAGTGCCGCTGCCGTCAGTAAACTCAAAGCTGTATTTAACTTGTAGGTTATCAGTTAGGGTTTCGTCATCATATTCTGGCAATGTTTTTACTATGCTAGGCGCTAGTGCATCACGTACGCCATAGCGAACGAGCTCTAAAAATCCACCATCGAGAATTTGCTTTTTATTAAAGCCTTCACGCCCATTATTAGCGTTAATTTTAGTATTTGAATTGGCGTCTTTGTCTTGGCCAATACGAATAAAATATTCACCATCAGAGGCGCTCGACTGTAAATTACCAGTCGTTGTAAACATTAATTTTTCAATATCATTGTTATAACGCTTAGCTGTATTTAGGTAACGTGTTGCATTGGCATCATCACCTGCTAGTTTAGCGATATCGGCTGCAGTAATTAAACCAGCAACAACCGCGGCGGTGGTTGATGGCGAATACCCTTCTTGCTCTTCCCAACGTTCTTGTTGAGTGGCAGGCGGCGTTATTTGTGTGTCGTTCCATAGAATGTTTGCACGGCCACCGTCAACTAAAAAGTCTGCCGCAGGTTTTAACATACGTCTATACCAATCGGTGAGCTCTGCATCACTTAATACACCTGCCTGATGGAGTTTCCATGCAAGCATGAGTGGCATTGCTGTTTGGTCAAGCTGTACACCTACCCATTCTAGTTCACCATCAACATGTGTTTTTTGTAAAAACCACCCTGTATCGCCTTTATTGCCAGGGGTTTTGCTGTTTACTTGAACTTTTTCAAGGTATTCGAATGCGGTTTTTGCGGTTGCATTATCGCCCATGGCCATAAACGCCATGGCAACTTGATAAAAGTCGCGCACCCATACCGCTTTGTAACCAGTAGAGCCTGTTTTAGCCGATACGGTTTCGCCCCATGGGTTAGATAATGACGCAATAAGCGCACCTGCATGAGTTTTATCTTCTTGCGCTTTAAGTACCATGGCACTGGTGTAAAGTAACTTGCCGTTATCTGCGGTTTGTTCGCTCATGTTATTTAGCGGTGCAAGGCTTTGCAGGTAGTCTTGCCAACCAAGCGCTTCGCCTTTACCGTTGTAATTATCAAGCACCGCTTGGTAACCTGTGGCTAACGTAGCTTGGCCTTGTTTAAAGCTGGTTTGTTCGCTATTACCAAAGCTTAGGGTTAAATCGAACTGGCTGTTTTCACCAATTTCACCCAGCTCTGCAAGTAGGCTAACATTACCCGATTGTTCACCGGTATTTTTATAAACCTGAGTGAGCTGCTGAGTTGTTTTTAACTCGCTTAAACCATCGCTCACACCTGTAAAACCAACACTTGTTTGTTTAAATGGCTGCGCACCTTGCAATGAAAGGTAGCTGTTGTCTTGCCATGCCAGCAGCCCTTGTTCTGTAGTTTTAGCAAAATCATCAAGGCCGTTATTATCAACATACGGGTTAACGGTTACGTATGCCTTAACACCTTCAAGCTCGGTATTAAAAATACTGCGTACAAATAAGCTTTGCCCATCAGGATCGGTAAATATGTGTTTTTCGAGGCTAAAGCGGCCTTGCTTATCTTTGCTTACTACTTTGTAAGCTAATGATAACGGGCGGCCTTTATCGTCTTTGTATAAGTAGTCAATGGTAACGTCTAAATCGTCAGCTTCTGTGACTGTAAAATCTTTTCCTACTACCACAAATTGCATGTCTTTAATTTGCGCTTGGTGAATAAGCCCAAACATTGTTTCGGTGATCATACCTTTAGCAATTGAAAACCATACTTTTGAAACCGCCCCTGTAGGGGCCTCATCACTGTAATGGCCATTTTGATATTGCTCAAAAGATGTGCCAATACCGGTTTTACCTGCATAAGCCCAAAATGGATCTGCCCCAGGGGCTCCCGGTGCCGACACCTGCATTACAGCGCTGTTTGATGGCTCTTGCTGCGCGCCACAAGCTGTTAAACCAAGCATTAATAAACTGGTGGTAATTGTATTTAATTTTTTCATTTTAAAGCCTTAATTAATTTCAGTTTACTCGTTACTTTACTGAGTGTGCTTAACACGCAATACCGCAACCGCTGCAAGTACAAACGACACAGCGCCCAGTACTAATGCGTAAATAGGTTGGTTTTCAAAAAAGTGGCGTAATATTAATCCCAGTACGCTGGCGGCTAATAATTGTGGGATCACAATGAAAAAGTTGAAAATGCCCATGTAAACGCCCATTTTATGGCTCGGTACTGAAGTACTTAACATTGCATAAGGCAGTGATAAAATGGACGCCCACGCAAAGCCTACGCCTATCATTGGCCAAATAAGTAAACTTGGATCTTTTATAAACATAAAGCTCGCTAGGCCCAACGCACCTATAATAAGGTTAAGTGCATGTGCTACTTTTAATCCCACGCGTTTAACGATGATCGGGATACATAAAGCAGCAATCGCGGCAAAGCCGTTGTAAGCGGCGAATAATATACCCACCCAATCCGCACCGTTGTTGTAGGCTAACGAGCTGGTATCTGTACTACCGTAATGAAAGCTAGTAACCGCTGAGGTGCTGTAAATCCACATAGCAAATAACGCAAACCAACTAAAAAATTGTACCCATGCCAATTGCTTCATCGCCTCAGGCATAGTGAATACATCATTCACTACATTATAAAAACCGCCGCTAGTGTGCTGTTTAGCTTTTAATGCCGCTGCAATAAATTGAATAACACCAAAACTAACTAACCCAGCAGCCAGCAAGTAAAGTTCTTTTTCCAGGTCCAGCCCTAATACTGTGGCTAAAACAAGCAAACCTAAGCCGCTAAAAATAACGCCGCCTTTGGTAAAATTAACGCTATTAGTAATATTGGTTTGTGCTGTTTGTGATTCTTGTTGATTAAATTGTGCAAGCTGCTCGGGTGAGTACTCTTTTGTGGTGACAATAGTCCAGCCAACTGCAATAAATAAAATAACCCCACCAAAGTAAAACGAATACTTTACAGAATCAGGAATTTGACCAATCGGTGCAGTATTAGCAATATCAAACCAGTTGGTCATCATCCAAGGGAGTGCTGATGCAACCACCGCTCCCACACCAATAAAAAAGCTTTGCATGGCATAGCCTGTGGCGCGCTGCTTGTTTGGCAAGTTGTCGCCTACTAATGCACGAAACGGTTCCATGGTAACGTTAATTGAGGCATCCATAATCCACAGCATACCCGCAGCAATCCAAAGCGTAGGAGAATTTGGCATAATAAAAAGCGATAACGTGGTTAATATAGCGCCGTATAAAAAGAAAGGACGACGGCGGCCTAATTTGCCCCAAGTTTTATCACTCCAATAACCAATAATTGGTTGCACAATTAAGCCGGTGAGTGGCGCTGCAACCCATAAAATAGGAATATCGTCGACATTAGCGCCAAGTGTTTGAAAAATTCGGCTTACGTTACCGTTTTGCAGTGCAAAGCCAAATTGAATGCCTAAAAAGCCAAAGCACATATTCCATATTTGCCAAAAGCTTAAGGTTGGTTTGTTATTATAATTCATGATCAGCCTTATTTGTTAAAACGGCACTACTGAGTGCATCAAGGGTCAGCGTAAAGGTTGTACTTTGTTTATCATCGCTCACCAAAATACCGTTATGCGACTCTAGTAGGTCGTATAGCGTGGAGTTTGGTTTGAGCATTGTTGCTTGATTTGGCGTGAGCGTAATAGTGACTGTTTGCGCTTGCTGGCTAAAGTTGCTCAGCACCCATAATGATTGCTGCCCTAGGGTGCGTACAAAACCCACCACTCTATCACTGCCTGTTACCATCAAGGGTGCCATATCACCGGCAACAAGAGCAGGTAAGCCATTAAGTGCCATAATTGCGATATAGTATTGACGTAACTGTGCTTGCTCAGGAGTTAAATTTGCGCCATCAAACTTGCCATTATTCATCCATGCTTGGTGCGCTGGTACGCCAATGTAATCAAAAATACTAGTGCGTGTAGGCGAACCAAAGCCTGCGTTTTCAGATCCATCTTCACCTACGTCTTGACCAAAATAAAGCAAGGTTGGCGAACGACTAATTAAGTTAGAAACCACCATAGCCGGTTTACCCCATGCTGCGTTGCCAGCAAAGTCAGGACTTGCGATACGTTGTTCGTCATGGTTTTCTAAAAAGTGCAGCATGTGCTGCTCAATGTCTGCCACTTCAGCTTGTGCTTTAAATAGCGTATTAGCGGCTTGCTTGCCTTGCATAATCCCTTTTAGGGTGTCGTAAAAACCGACTTTGTCATACAAGTAATCCATTTTACCTTGGTGAATATAGGTACGGTACATCAACGGGTTATATACTTCGGCGAGTAGAAACGCATCAGGTTTATGTGTTTTTATTGATGAATTTAAAAAGCTCCAAAATTCAACGGGTACCATTTCAGCCATATCATAGCGAAAGCCATCAACCCCTTTATCAAGCCAATAAAGGGCAATATTCCTAAATTTATACCAACTATTTGGCAGTTCTTTATCTTGCCAAAATTCATAATGTGCACGGTAATCTTGGTTTTCAAGCGACTTAGGTAAAGTTGGAAAGTCTAGGCTGCCATCGGGTTTAACACCGTAGTTAACTTTTACTGTTTCGTACCAGTCGTTTATATCAGGCTTTGGAGCACGTGCACCATTGCCAGTCCATTTTGCTGGGATTTCATTAAATTGACCATCGGCTAAAGGGTGTTTGTTGCCACCTAACACTTGGTAACTGTCGCTTGTTGGTACTTTAAATGATTCACCCGGTACATAGTAAAAATTATTATTTTTAGCATATGCCTTGCTGGTATCATCGTCCTCACCAAAGTCTTTCACGCCGTTAGGCTTAGCGATTGAGTGATAATCTCGTGCTACATGATTAGGAACAATATCAATAATTACTTTCATGTCATGCTCATGAGTACGCTCAATTAGGGCACTGAACTCTTCGAGTCTATTGGTAACATTGATTGCCAAATCAGGGTTTACATCGTAATAATCTTTTATTGCGTAAGGCGAACCTGCACGCCCTTTTACCACATCAGGATCGTCTTGTTTTATACCGTACTCAGTGTAATCACCCACCAAGGCATGATGCAAAACGCCGGTGTACCACACATGCGTGGTACCTAGCTCTTTAATGCCTTTTAATGCCTCGTCGTTAAAATCAGCAAACTTACCAACGCCATTTTGCTCTTTGGTTCCCCATGGCACATTAGCGGTTTGGGTGTTACCAAATAAACGAGTAAATACTTGATATACCACTGGCTTAACTGGGTCTGTTTGCTTAACTAACAAATCTGTTTTTGTCTCTTTGTCATCACTGCAACCGTGCACCAGCAATGCGCTGCATATAAGCAACGGCGTGTAAAATCTTTTTTTCATTGTGTGTGTCATTTTTATTTCAGTGTTGTTATAGGTTTATACTAAAGCTAAGTAAGGCTTGGTTACAGTTGCTGCATACGTATTCACAGCCATATTCAGTGACAATTAACCCGCAACCAAAACACCATGTCACGCTACTTAGTTTGTTTTTAACTTAGCTAAAAACTCTTTATGAGTAGGTAATTTATCTACCGTTGAATTTATTAGAGTTTTTAACGTTGCGAATAAATCAGTTAGTTGTTCATTGCTTAATGAATCAACAATACTGTTATAGTCATTTGGTATTAGGCCTTGACCTATAAATACTTGCTGCCAAGCTACTTCTGCAAATAACTCGTCGTTTTCGCGCACTACTTTGCCCGTTTGTTTAAATAAATCCATTTTATGCGCTAACGATTGAGGAGTTTCCATTTGCTTACATTGACGCCAAAATGGGGTGTCTTCTCGCTCAGTTAATTTATAGTGCACAATAATGAAGTCACGAATATGCTCGATTTCACTGGTGCTTTGCTTATTAAATTCAGTTACTAACGCATCACTAACCCCATTATGAGGAAACAACTTGATTAAACGTGTGACCGCACTTTGTATTAAGTGAATACTAGTAGACTCTAAGGGCTCTAAAAATCCACTAGAGAGCCCTACTGCGACTACATTTTTATGCCACTGCTTTAAACGACGACCTGTTTTAAATTTAATTAAACGTGGGCTTGTTGTTGGCTCACCCGGTAAGTTATTTAATAAAAGCGCGGTTGCTGACTCATCCGATAAATAACGGCTGCAATACACTAAGCCATTACCTGTTCGATTTTGTAGCGGAATTTGCCACTGCCAGCCTGCGGCATGTGCTATGGAGCGCGTATAGGGCTTTAATTCGTTACTGCCTGTTGATTGCACTGCAACAGCACTATCGCAAGGTAAATAATGTGACCAATCAACAAACCCCGTATTAAGAGTTTGCTCAATTAAAAGTGCGCGCTGGCCAGTACAATCTATAAATAAATCGCCTTGGATTTGGCTATTATCGTCAAGTGTTAAGTTGGTGATATTACCTGTGTCTGGGCATTGCTCAACACGTTCTATTTTTGCATCAATGTGTTTAACGCCGCGTGATAATGCAAGATTTTTTAAATATTCAGCATATAAAGTGGCGTCAAAATGAAAAGCATAACTAAGTCCTGGTAATTGAGTATTAGGAATAGTATTTAGTAGCGTAAATTTGTGCTGTTTAGCGGCTTGATAGTTAAGAGAAAAATCCCATAAAGAATCCTCGCTGCCATTAATGTGTCCTTTTACCCAAAAATTATAAAAGTCACAAAAGGGAAAATCTTTACCAAACGAGCCAAATGCATGCATGTAGCTATGCCCTGGTGTTTTCCAATTTTCGAACTCTATACCCAGTTTAATAGACGCATTGGTGACATTTATAAAATCTTGCTCATTAATACCGAGCGCATTATTAAGCCCAATAATAGGCGGAATGGTCGCTTCACCAACGCCTATAGTACCAATGCTACTTGATTCAATAAGGGTAATGTTAATTACTTTACCTAACACTTTATTAAGTAGTGCTGCGGTTATCCAACCGGCTGTTCCACCGCCTGCAATGACGACATGCTTTATTGGTTTCATATTATTGCTCATGTTCATAAAGGTTGATAAAACTTAGGTAAAGTAGCTATAAAAAAGCCCTTGTAAAACTAATTACAAGGGCTTCTTAATACAAAACTTATTATAGCTTGTAGCTTACACCGAGTAAGTAAGTACGGCCATAATCTTGGTAGTCACGCACTTGCAGCGCATTATCGCCCTGCAATGATGTAAACGCTTCTTCGGTAATGTTTTGAATTTGGAACGTCATTGATAAGTTCTCAAAACCAGCAATACCAGAGTCAGCAAAGTCATAGCCTACTTGCGCATCCCAAATAGTCTCGCCAAGTATATCAACTTGTTGTGTTGCAAAACCTGAACCGTAGATATCACCTTTAAAATCACTACGTTTACGCATACTGGTACGTGCTTGGAAACCATTGCGTTCGAAGTATACAGTTAGGCTATCAATTTTATCTGACAAACCTGGTAGTTCGTAATCGTTTCCGTTTTGATCTTGCAAGTCTTGCTCAACGCTAGTGTGGCTCGCAATTAAACCAAAACCTTCTAACGACTCATGTAATACACTGAACGGGAATGATAATGAAAGCTCATAGCCCCATAAACTTCCGTCGCCACCATTCACTTTACTTGAACGAGTAGCTGTATTTCTGTCTGCTGGAGGCAACTCGCCGGTTGCAGGGTCTTCTTTACCTGTTACATCAACATCGTAACGCTCATCAAAAATCCATTGGTCAATGTCTTTATAAAATAACGCTGCTGAAAAGTAACCTTCTGCATCAAAGTAGTTTTCGTATGTTAAATCAAAGCCTGTTGCTTCTTTTGGTTCAAGCTCTGCATTACCACCAGAAATAGACCAGTAGTTACCATTTTCGTCTGGCTTTTCGCTGTTGTAACTTGTTTCAATCGATGCATGCATTTCATCAAGGCGAGCACGAGAAATTGTTTTAGCCGCACCAAAACGAATTGTTTGCTCTTGGTCAATTGCAAAAGATAAGTTTAAGCTTGGTAATACATTTGAATAGTCGTGGCTAATATCAGTAGGTGATGCAACAACTAAACCATTAATATTTGATGCCTCAAAGCCTTGTGATGACTGCTCAGTGCGTACATAACGTATACCTACATTACCTGTTACCGGTATGCCACCAATTTCAGCGTTAATGTCTGCTTGAATAAATGCAGCGGTAACTTCTTCTTGAACTGTCCACGAACGGGTTAAGTGTTTTTGATCCGTTAAGCTTTCTTGCAGTAGATCGTAATAACCATCATTTACTAGGCCGTTAGTGTCATAAGCAATCATGTCACCCATGCCAATAAAGTCTAAACTTGCCGAACCTAAACGGTATTGCTCTGGTACTGATACCATGCCTGGATTATCTAAAGAGAAATCTTTTAAAGTCATGAAATAGCCTTCAGACTGTTTTACTTTCTCACGGTCGCGGTAAGATAAACCAAAATTAATACGGCTAAAGTATTCGTTTTCAAGTACTTTACTGGCCGCTAACTTAAGCGTTGAAAGCTCATCGCTAATCTCTGGTGCATTAATAAAGCCATCTTGTGCGGTATTTTGATAAGCCGTGTCATTTAAGCCGTACTTGTTATTTAACGCAGCACTGCCACCCCAAGATAACGGGCCACCTAACTGAATTAAGTCGTAGTCGCTGTAATCAAGCTCATGAGTAAACTGTGCACCCGTATTTCCACCATCAAATGCATACCCTATGTTATCAGCAATACCGTTTGCATCGCCACGGCCAGTACCTGAATAACTTTCAATACTCCAAATAGTACGATCTACTTTTGAGCGGCTTGCATCAAACTCAACTGACCAATCATCGTTAATATCGTATTTTGCATTAAAACCAAATTGTGTGAGCTCTGCTTTTCGCTCTTCGTAGTCATTTCGTACAACAACGCGTTGCCCTTCAGTGACTGCACTGGTAATAAAGCCAGACTGTTCATCTACAGTAACACTATTTGGGTCGATGCTACCTTGACCCCAGGCGAAAGGAACTTCAATACCACGTAAGATTTTTTCATCATTAAAATCTACATATAGCGCATCAAACGTCATGTTTAAACGATCATTTGGTGCAGCTTCCACTACTAGCATCGCTGAATCACGTTCAAGTGTTGATGAGCGTACGAAAGGTTTAGCGCCGCCTAAAATTGAATAGTTTTGGCCATCATTCCCTGTAAACTCAGGGTAACCCCAAGAATTCCAGCGTTTTTCTTGGTTTGGAGAACTCATTGTGTTGTAAGCAAATGCTACACCTATAGTGTCATCTGCAAACTGGTCTATGTATGAAACGGTGCCACGAAAGCCTTTGTCATCGCCATCCGGGTTTAGTTTATCAAAGCTAGTTTGCTCATACTGACCATTAAACATGATCACTTGTTCACCTTTACTTAAAGGCTTTACCGTTTGCATGTCGATAACACCAGCAATACCTTCAGCTTCAATGCTAGCACTTGGCGTTTTATAAACAGTAACACCGCTCATTATTTCTGATGGGTAAAGGTCAAACTCAACACCACGGTTGTCACCAATAGATACCTGCTCACGGCCATTAAATGTTGTTGCGCTTTCGTTTTCGCTAAAACCACGAACACTTACACGGCTAGCACGACCATCAAGACGCTGGGCTGTTAAACCTGGTAAACGTGCGATTGACTCTGCAATAGATGAGTCTGGAAGTTTACCAATGTCTTCTGCAGAAATTGACTCAACAACCTGTGTTGAAAAACGCTTAGTATTAATTGATTCAACAACACTACCGCGAAAACCTTTTACTTCGATGATTTCTACATCATCATTTTTTATTGTTTCTTCTTGTGCCGCGGTGGTGGCAAAGCTTGATAGTCCGGCAGCAGTTAATGCTAGCGTTAATATACTTGGTTTGAACATAGCCATAATGTTTTCCCGTTACCCATAATGTGATACCCGCTTACTTGTTTAAGTGATAGTTAAACATGCGAGCTTATTTTGTTGTCAGGATGAATATTAACGCTCGTATTATTTTATTAACAACTTTATGCATACGTATTCAAAATAGCATTACACAGCCAAAGTTAACATTAAATTTACAACCAAACATGTAAGCAACTGTTTTGCAATGGATTATTTTGGTGCAATTATACTTTATGAGCTTGACGTTAACCTGTATTTATTTTTTTATGAAATAAGCCATTCATAAAACGACAACAAAGTGATTTTATTTTTTAATTTATTATTAAACACACTATCTATTCAAATTAAATTGGTAAGACCAATACTAAAAAACACCAACTCAGTGCACACCTTTGTTTTTACGCACCTACATGGCGCAAACAATAAATTAACAACTCAATATTAGAATTGGTAAAGTAAAATAAGAATAATCAACGACCCAAAACGCTTGCCTTAATGATTTGTACATCTTGTTTTAATGCCTTGAAATAGGTGCATACGTATGCAGGATTTTTACAGCATGACAGGCTTCAAGTATGCTTTTTCAAATAAACGAGGATTATTACCTCTAAAAAAGAACAACACAAAGACAGTGTGAAAACGGAGAAAAGCATGGCCCAAAAGCAATGGTATAAAGGTGCGGTTATTTATCAGGTTTATCCGCGTAGCTTTCAAGATAGCAACAACGATGGCATTGGTGATTTAAAAGGAATAATAAATCGTATTGATTACATTAAAAGCTTAGAGGTAGATGCTATTTGGATCTCACCTTTCTTTAAATCGCCTATGAAAGATTTTGGTTATGATATTAGTGACTACCGTGATATTGACCCGCTTTTTGGTAATTTAGCTGATTTTGATGAGTTAATTGCACAAGCACATCAACGCGACATTAAAATTATTATTGACCAAGTGCTAAGCCACACCTCAGATCAACATCAATGGTTTATTGATAGCCGTGAAGACTTAACTAACGACAAAGCCGACTGGTATGTATGGGCCGATGCTAAAGAAGATGGCACAGCACCTAATAATTGGTTGTCTATTTTTGGTGGTGGTGCATGGCAATGGGAGCCGCGTCGTGGACAATACTACTTGCATAACTTTTTTACTGAACAGCCTGATCTTAACTTTCATAACCCTGATGTTCGTCAAGCTGTACTCGATAATGTTGAATTCTGGCTTAAAAAAGGCGTGGATGGCTTTAGGTTAGACGCAATTAACTTTTGCTACCATGACGCTTTGCTTCGTGATAACCCAGCTAAACCAAAAGAAAAACGTCAAGGCCGTGGCTTTAGCGAAGATAATCCGTATGCATTTCAGTACCATTACTACAATAATACCCAGCCTGAAAACATAGAGTTTATGCGTGATATTCGTACTTTACTCAACAAGTACCCTGGTACCGTATCACTGGGTGAAATTTCATCTGAAGATTCATTAGCCACAATGGCAGAATACACCCAAGGTGGCGATAAACTGCACATGGGTTACAGCTTTGAGTTATTAACGGATGATTACTCGAGCGAGTATATAAGAAACACCGTTACTACACTTGAGCAACGCATGACTGAAGGCTGGCCTTGCTGGGCATTTAGCAACCATGACGTAGAACGTGTTGCTAGCCGTTGGAGTGAAACGGGAGAGGTAAACCCAGCGCAATGTAAAATGTTGACTGCCCTACTCGCTTCACTTCGTGGCAGCGTATGTATGTATCAAGGTGAAGAACTCGGACTCGGTGAAGCCAGCGTCGCTTTTGAAGATTTACAAGACCCATACGGCATAACTTTTTGGCCAAACTTTAAAGGTCGTGATGGCTGTCGTACCCCAATGCCTTGGGAGAACCTAGATAACTCACAAAGCAATGCACACAATGCAGGATTTAGTGAGGTAAAACCGTGGTTACCTGTTGATCAACAACACAGGCTACAAGCAGTTGCTGAACAAGAGAATGATGCAAACTCAATATTAAATGCGTACCGTGAATTTATGGCCTGGCGTAAAGACCAGCCGGTACTGCTTGAAGGTGATATTGAGTTTATACAAACCGCCGAGCCAATTTTGGCGTTTTACCGCACATTAAACGAAGAAAAGATGTTGTGTGTATTCAATTTAAGCGGGGCAAAAGCAGAGCTTGCTATTGCTATTGATATTGTTGTTGAAAAAGAGCATAACACGCTTTCTCATCACAATGCACAGCTTAACAATGCAACACTAACTATTGAACCTTTTGGCTGCTACTACGCCCGCTGCAGTTAATTGTTAGCATTTATACGTAAAAAACCCGAGCATTGCTCGGGTTTTTTATAACAAATTTTTAGTGGTTAATTGTTTTACTATTTAAATAATCAGTAAAAGCAAATAGTACACCTGATACCACAAACGTTACGTGGATCAGCACTTTCCAGAGTAGTTCATCATTAGAATGAGACGCAGAACTTATAAAGACCTTTAACAGCTCAACGGCTGAAATGGCCACTATTGCACTGATCAGCTTCATTTTTAAACCAGAAAACCCGACCTTACCCATCCATACTGGGCGGTCTTCATGATTCTCGATATTAAGCTTAGAGACAAAGTTTTCGTAGCCGCTAAAAATAATAATCAACAGCAAACCTGCTAACAAAGCAGTATCAACTAACGTTAATATACCAACCAACAACTCTTGATTACTAGCAGTAAACGTCGCTATCCCCATCAAATATAGCTGTTTAAAAAACTTTATAAGTAATAAAACCACAGCAAATAATAAGCCTACAAAAAATGGAGCGAGTAACCAGCGTCCTTTAAATATAAACGACTCAAGCGCATGCTCTACTTTATGAACAGGATGTATTTTTTTATTTGTATTATTTGTGTGTGGCTCTGACATAAGGGCACCTAAAAATTAAAACGCGACATTAGCTCAAATCTAGCTGTAACACAATCACTTAAAATAAAAGATAGGTACACAATATACTTATCCTGACGATAAAAATATTTCGTTTTCCTTTGTGTGAATTGTGATTAAAAATCAGTTTACCAACAGAGATGTTCTGGCTTGGTTACACTTGTTTTATGCAGACATTATTTGAATGCATAATTCGATTGTTACTCCATTTTTAGGAATAAAAAAATGAATAAAGCATTACTCGCGTTAATCGTTGCACCATTTTTCGTTTTATCAGCTGCAAATGCAGTTGCAAGCGATACTACAGACGCTTCAGCCGAAACGATTCAAGAGTTCACAGAAATGTGTATTAGCTGGGCTAAAGAAGACGACGTAAGCGATGAAGCAATTTATAACTATGTTTTAAAGTGTGTGAATGATGAGCTAACATCTGAAGGCTATAACAAAGTCACTGCTGTTAAGATTTAATGAATAATTGAGCGGTTAAACCTAAATTGGTTACATTTTAACTCTGTAAAATAAAAAATCAGGTTAAAAATGCCATTGCGATAGGTTTGATAATGCAAAAAAAACCGGAACTGTCACAGGCTGTGCGTTCCGGTTTTTATTATTCAAGCGATGAATAATAAATTATTCATCGTCTTTTTTTGGTTTGGCTTTAGCTTTACTTTTAGCTGGTGTTTTTTTAGCTGCAGCTTTCTTTTTAGGCGCAGCTTTTTTCTTAGCCTCTTCTACCCATTTACCACCCTCGTAATGAGCCGTCCAACCAGTGGCTTTACCATCAACCTCAGTCATCACATATTGAACTTTGTTTTTACGACTGTAACGCACAACAGCAAGGTTGCCATCAGGATCTTTGGCTGGTGCATCAGCTAGGTAGTAAAACTTAGGCGAAATACGATCTCTAAAGCGTTGTAACTCTTCTACTTTAGGTGCACGTGTTTCTCGTGATTTAGGGAACGTATTTGCTGCTAAGAAAATACCGGCCGCGCCATCACGTAATACAAAATAGGCTTCAGACTTTTCACATTCTAATTCAGGGATATGAACTGGATCTTCTTTTGGTGGCGCAGCTTCGCCATTTTTTAACAACTTGCGTGTGTTTTTACATTCATCGTTGTTACAACCAAAATACTTACCAAATCGACCTGATTTTAATTCCATATCAGCGCCACATTTATCACATTCGATAATAGGGCCGTCGTAGCCTTTAATTTTAAAGGTACCCTCTTCAACAACATGCCCCTGACATGCTGGGTTATTACCACACACATGCAATTTACGGGTTTCATCGATAAGGTATGAATCCATCGCTGTTTCACAAATTGGACAGCGCTTCATTTGCATTAATGTTTCTGTTTCAACGTCTTCAACATCAGCTGCAACCGCTTCATCACCCGACACTAAATTCATAGTGGTAGTACAGCGCTCTTTAGGTGGCAGGTTATAACCTGTACAGCCTAAGAATACGCCTGTTGAAGCAGTACGAATGCCCATTTTTCTGCCACAGGTTGGACAGTCAATATCGGTTTCTACCATTTGATTAAGACGCATGCCGCCTTCATCTGGTTCGCCTTTAGCAATGTTTAACTGGGTTGAAAAATCGGCATAAAACTTATCAAGAACTTGCGTCCAAACACGCTCGCCTTCGGCGATATCATCTAAACGACCTTCCATTTTAGCGGTAAAGTCAAAGTTCATTAAATCTGTAAAGTTTTCAACTAGGCGATCGGTAACAATTTCACCCATTTTTTCAGCAAAAAAGCGACGATTTTCAACTCGTACATAACCACGATCTTGTATTGTCGAAATAATAGACGCGTAAGTTGAAGGACGGCCAATGCCACGTTTTTCAAGTTCTTTAACTAAGCTCGCTTCACTAAAACGTGCTGGCGGCTTGGTAAAATGCTGCTTAGGATCAAGCTCAACTAAGGTGAGAACTTCACCTTGCTTAACAGCAGGAAGTGATTGATCTTCTTCGTTCTTTTTACGCACTGCTGGCTGTACTTTTGTCCAACCGTCAAAGCGAAGCACACGGCCTTTTGCCTTTAATGTGAAATCATTGGCGGCAACGGTTAATGTGGTTAAGTCGTATTCAGCAGGCACCATTTGACAAGCCACGAACTGACGCCAGATAAGCTCATAAAGCTTTTTAGCATCGGCATCAACACCTTCAACATGCCCTGAAAGTACCGATACGCTAGAAGGACGAATCGCTTCGTGCGCCTCTTGTGCATTGCCTTTTGAGCTATAGTTAATTGGATCAGCAGGTAAATATTTTGCACCAAACTCATTGGTTACATACTCACGACACATCTCAACCGCATCTTTTGATAGATTAGTTGAATCGGTACGCATATAAGTAATGTAACCACCTTCATATAGGCGCTGCGCAAGCATCATGGTCTTTTTAACGCCATAACCGAGTCGAGTACTGGCGGCTTGTTGCATGGTTGAAGTAATAAATGGCGCACTTGGGCGACTCTTACTTGGTTTTTCTTCAACGCTTACAACTTTGTATTCGGCATTCTCAAGGCTTTTAACTGCTGCTGTAGCTTGTGCTTCATTTACAGGCTTAAATGGCTTGTCTGCTTGTTTAGTGACTTCTAAACGTAAGTCAGACTCGCTATTTTTAACGTCTGCATGAATATCCCAAAACTCTTCAGGAATAAATGCTTTAATTTCACGTTCGCGTTCTACCAATAAACGCACTGCAACAGATTGAACTCGTCCTGCAGACAAACCTCGTGCAACTTTAGCCCACAATAAAGGCGAGACCATAAAACCAACAACGCGGTCTAGGAAACGACGAGTCTGCTGTGCAAAAACCATATCGGTGTTCAATTCACCCGGAGTTTCAAACGCTTGTTGTATTGCATTTTTAGTGATTTCGTTAAACACAACGCGTTTATACTTTTCAGGTTCGCCACCAATGATTTCTTGAAGATGCCAAGCAATTGCTTCCCCTTCTCTATCCAAATCCGTTGCGAGATAGATTTGATCAGCATTTTGGGCAAGCTTTTGTAATTCTTGAACAACCTTTTCTTTACCCGGTAATACTTCGTAATGTGGCTCCCACCCTTTTTCAGGATCAATGCCCATACGCGCGACTAAGTTAGAATAGTCACGTTGCTGTTTATACGCTGCTTTCTCATCAGGTGGCATTTTACGAACCTCAGCAGGTGTCTTGCTTGCTGGTACTTTGTTTTTGCCTGATCCTGATGTAGGTAAATCTCGTACGTGCCCAATACTGGACTTCACGATAAAATCATTACCTAAGTATTTATTAATTGTTTTAGCCTTAGCAGGTGACTCTACAATTACTAGCGATTTGCCCATAGTTGCCTATTTCTAACCTAGTTTTTTAAATGTGTTTAGCCGACTCATGCGGCGCGAATATTTATAGGTATATCTACAAACACTAGTTCTTACAAGCTTTTAATACAAACTTTTCAGTATTTACTGAATAAACAAACAATTTCTGTTGTTAATTTAAACAAACCAGCGTTTTTTGAATAATTGATGTGGAATATATAGAATAGAAACAAAAATGCCAACCTTATTGGTTGGCATTTTTTATGCTTTACATATTTTAAACCTTAGGTTCGTCTAAAATCGACATCACGGTATATTGTGTTTTCACACCACCAGGCGTTTCAAACTCAATGTATAAAAACCCAGAATCAACATCATTTGGCTCAGCCTCTTTAGTAATATTAACTGAGACAGAGATTGGCGTTTTTTGTGCTGTATTAACCACGGTGTAATCTGTTAACCCTCTTAATACACCATTGTCGGCAGTAACGCCCACTGTAGTACCCGCAGGCAGTGGATTATTATGAATGTCACTGAAGAAAATAGTCACTGAAATCGCGCTGTAAGGTGTTGAATTGCTGATATCAATAAGGTTTATGTCGCACATACCTGCCATATCAGAAGCTTCTAAGCGAATACCATCACTTAAACTACAGTTATTTAAAGCCGTTACAGCTCTAATGTAAGGTGTACTACCTGACATAACTAACTCTGAACGAGCGCGCACATTTACTGTTTCACGGGTACATGCATTTGCAGCTAGGGCTTCATCACTACATAGTAAGCCATTGTATATACCATCACCACTGTCATACTGGCCATTATCTTGTGCACCTGAGCGTTCCACGTACCACTCATCTTCACCACCATTAGAATCCAGAGGGTTTGTTGGGGCTGGTAAATTCCCATCAAACACCCCATTTTCATTAAAATCTATAAAAGCTTCAGGTAAATCTTGTAAAGTTGAGTCAAACTCGTTTTGATTAAATTCACCGTTGGCAGATACATCATTAAATGACTCTTCACCCACAGAATAAGCAAGCAAACTAACACGCCCACCAAGTGGATAATCAATTGGCGCGTTATTAGGCGCATCAGTTAGCGCAATAGGATCGCCATTGCTATCTAAATAATTAATTAAGTTACCATTTGCGTCGAGTTGTGATTCTCTGATACCTAAAGTACAAGGTGCAGATTGTCCAAAATAACGGTCGCATTTATCTGCAACAGAATTATTGTAAATGCTGTAATGATATGGGACTGGATTTTGGCTACGCCACTGAGCTTTACACACACCGTCTATGGTGCGACAAAGTAATAAAGGTGTAAATTGTTCATCATCAATAGTGCCAACTGCACCACCTTCACTGGCAATATAAATTGCCGTGTTATCTGGTACAAAATTATTAAAATGATCGGCTGCAAATACGGTTAAGTCTGTAGTCACCCCAGCTTCGTTTAATGACTCGGTATTAAAGGTTTGCACTGCAAGCGTGAAACTATCCTGATCTGGAACACCTGTCGTAATAGTAATGTCATTAGAGACAATAGAGATCACACTATTTTGTGAGGTATCGCTACTGTCAATCTGATGTGAGGCAATCACAGATAAAATACCAGCAGCTTTTCCTGAGCGAACGTTTACAGTCACTAAACCTTCATTGTTAGTAAATTGAAATGCGCTATCTAATAAAGCACCACCGGGGTTTTGTGAAAGTGCAAAATCAATTTGCTTTTGACCCACTGGATTTCCATTTACATCTAAGAGCTTAAAGGTGAGCTCTGAATTTTCAGTCAAGGTTTGACCGCCCGCTCCTTTAATAGCTAATACTTGATTAGTCCCCCCCATAAACGCAATTGAACCTGTTTGAGCCGCAGCTACATTGATGTTTATGGTTTTTGTTGCAACATTACCACCTGTAACTACGGTCGCGGTAATCGTATCTATACCATTACAGCCATCAGCTTTGTATGTTGCACTTGCCGTACCACCGATACTCGTTACCACATTATCGATAGTGGCTCTGGGGGTAGATTCTTCTGCGCAAGCAGAAGTAAATTGCACTTCCAGCGGGGTAGTAAATACATTATTACTACCGTCTACAATCTGAGCCGTAATAATCGTGGTAGAGCCGGCAGATAGTACATCACCGGTAGCAATACCTGCGCTTAGATTTACATTTACTTGAACAGCGTTAATTTCAAATAAAGCACTCGCAACTCCGCCCTGTGCGGTTAATTCAACTTGGCCAACACCTGAGCTACTGCCAGGCAATAAATTCAAAATAGCCACACCAAACGCATCAGTTTTAGCCGTTAAGCTTTCAGGTAATAAAATGCCTAGCGTGGTTGTCGCTTGAACTAACACATTGCTGGCTGGCGTATTACTACCAGGTTTTGTGATTTTTGCATAAACAATCGCTTGCTGACCCAGTAAATTACTATTTTGCGAACAATCTGATGGATCAAGTTCAAAAGAATCTCTATCTATATTTAACCAACTATCAGGACAGTTTTGTAAGATTTTAATGTCAATATTTGCAGCATCGTCGTTAGATTGCGGCTCGTCACCGGCGGTATAAAAACCGAGCTTGCTTGTTGAGCCTTCGTAGCTTGCAACAATGGTTCCTGCTCCTTCAACACTGCCTGCACTGAGCTCTATAGTTGCAACACCACTTGTATTTGTTAATGCGCTTGCTGTAGCAGGTATGAAAGAACCAAGTGTTGTAGTAAAACTAACTTCTTGACGAACAACGGGTTGTCCATCACTGTCAGTTACAGTCGCAACGACCTCAAGCGGATTGTTAGCGGTAACGATACGATCTTCAAAATTAAGTTCAACTTGGGTATCTAGTACGGCATTGTCGCCTCCAGTATCCCCACCAACGGTTCCTGTCTTCTCAAGTGAGCCACCACCGCCACAAGCGATGAGTAATGAGCTGAGCAATATAATGCTAAGCAAACGGGTTAAAGGCATATGTTTCTCCAATGCGCTATTACTAAGTTAAACTTATTTACTTAATGTTAACCTATAACTTAGTCTAAAATCTCAGTTTTTTACTTCTTTTTGCGATAAAAATTTTTAAAAAAGTTGACGTTTTTTCTGTAAAAAAAATTACATGCTGTTAGTCTATGCCAAATTTATAAAAAATAGATTGGAAATATGTCTAAAATCCGTTCGATGAGTTTAACTACTCGCATCATGATTGGTATGGTTCTTGGTGTTGCAGTAGGCTTTATATTTCAGGCTATATTAGCTGGTGAAGACGATTACCTAATCCCTCTTGGGTTATTCTCTTTGCCAATTAAAGCCTTTTTTGTTGATGGCCTTTTCCATGTAGGTGGACAAATATTTATAGCTAGCTTAAAAATGCTAGTTGTTCCCCTCGTCTTTGTGTCGCTTGTGTGCGGTACTTGTAGTTTAAGCGATCCTAAAAAATTAGGTCGTTTAGGTGGAAAATCGATTGGTCTATATTTGGTTACCACAGCGATCGCAATCACAGTAGCAATTTCACTGGCGTTACTATTTAACCCAGGTGAAGGGATTGGGCTACCTTCGCAAGCAAGCTACGACGCAAAAGAAGCGCCTACTTTAGCTCGCGTTATTATTGATATGTTCCCAACCAATCCATTTGAAGCAATGGCCAAAGGAAATATGCTACAAGTTATTGTGTTTGCTTTATTATTTGGTATTGCAATGGCACTTAGCGGTAAAGCAGGCAAACGTGTAGCAACAGTATTTGAAGACTTGAACACCGTTATCTTAAAACTAGTTACTTTATTAATGAATATTGCTCCTTACGGCGTATTTTTCTTAATGGCTAAGTTATTTACTACCATCGAACTTAACTTAATTGTGAGCTTAGCTAAGTACTTTGGCGTGGTTGTTTTAGCCCTGTTATTACATGCATTCGTAAACTACACTCTTCTGCTAAAAATACTTACAGGCCTAAACCCGCTTACTTTCTTAGCTAAAATGAAACACACCTGTTTATTTGCTTTTAGTACCTCAAGTTCCAGCGCAACTATGCCTATCACCCTTGAGACTGCAACGAAGAAGCTAGGGGCTAATAACTCTGTCGCTTCATTTACTATACCTTTAGGCGCAACCATTAATATGGATGGCACTGCAATTATGCAAGGTGTGGCTACGGTATTTATTGCTCAAGTATTTAGTGTTGATTTAACTATTTCTGATTACTTAATGGTAATACTAACAGCAACGCTTGCCTCGGTTGGCACAGCGGGTGTTCCTGGCGTTGGTTTAATTATGCTGGCCATGGTACTTAACCAAGTAGGCTTACCTGTTGAAGGAATCGCAATTATAATAGGTGTTGATAGACTACTTGATATGACCCGAACCGCAGTAAATGTAACAGGCGACTGTATGGTAACCTGTGTTGTGGCTAAAAGTGAGGGTGAACTAGATGAAAGTATTTTCAACGACCCTAATGCAGCTAAAGATTTAGAAGACTATCACAAGTCAATTGACTAACAGCTTCTAGCTTAAGTTATAAAAAAAAGCCTTGCTACGTCATTAAGTAACAAGGCTTTTTTTTATGTATAAGCTATGAAATTATTAAGGGTTTAACGCCTTAAATTTTGACATTAAACTCACTCCTGCCTTATTCACACCATGGCTGAGCCCTATTGCAAGCTTATCACTTAGCCCTTTTTTAATTTTATATTGCACCTTGTATATTTGGTGCTGATGTTGCTGCTCTAGTAAGGCATCATCACTGGTTTTAATGGTATCAACTAAGCCTTTTTCAATCGCTTGGGTTGCAAACCAATGTTCACCCGTTGCAACTAAGTCCATATTCAAACTGGGACGCTGTGTGCTCACAAAGGTTTTAAATAACACATGGGTTTGCTCTATCTCTTCGCGAAATTTTTCACGGGCTTTATCGGTATTTTCACCAAAAAGTGTTAGCGTACGTTTAAATTCGCCCGCCGTAATTTGTTCAAAATCAACATCATTTTTCTTCAAGATTTTATTAAAGTTTGGAATTTGTGCAATCACACCAATAGAGCCAACAATTGCAAACGGCGCGGCAATAATATGATCTGCTACACAGGCCATCATGTAGCCACCACTAGCAGCAACTTTGTCTATTGATACGGTTAACTCAATACCAGCTGACTTAAAACGTTGTAGTTGTGATGCAGCTAACCCGTAGCCATGTACCACGCCACCACCACTTTCAAGACGAACTAGCACTTTATCTTTTTTAGGGTCCGCGATTGAAATAATCGCAGTCACTTCTTCGCGCAAACTTTCTACTTCATGCGCATCCATACTACCATTAAAATCAATAACGTAGAGTCGTGATTTAGGCTCATCTTTTTCAGCTTTTTTTTGCTCTAGTTTTTGTTGCTTTTGATAGGCTTTTAACTCTTTTTTACCTAGCGTATTATTTAAAAAACTTTCTTTTATATTGGTAAGTTGCTCCGATAAATCATCAATTTCAATCTCACCTTTTTTTGCTTTTGGCTTAACAGCCGAGCTTACAATTAAGGTTAAAATGACAGCGATAGCAATAACAAAGGTAATGGTTTTAGCAAAAAACAAACCGTACTCGTATAAAAATTCCAACTGTATTCTCCGTTTATAAATTTCAGTCAATTTAGCATGCTTTAAAGCAAAAAAAAGCCACTTAACAGTGGCTTTTTAGACTTAATTGAGTGGTTGGCTACTAATTAGTCACAATATCAGTATCTGATACAGATAATAAACGTCCACGTGATACTAGGTAAGTTGCAATTTGCAATTGCATTTCTGCATTTGCTGCTGCGCTACCCGCTACTGTAGTCGACTGTCTTTCATCTTGCGCCGGTGTTAACACAGAGCCATGATGACCTGTGTTAAATTTAACTAAATAGCTAGAGCCCATCTCTGTTGGCGCTTGAGTTGTACTCACAGTTTCTAACCCCATAAAGTTAGCTAGAGGAACAGTACCTGCAATTGGATTGCTGGCAGTCATCGGCGGAATAACTTGGTCTGGCTTGTTATTCTCTGTGCCATCACCTACCACAACATTCATGTAAACAGGTGTTTCTAGTGCTTTAACCGTTGCAGCATAGTTAGTAGGATCGCCACTATCTAATGCTGTTTGTGCTGCAAATACAAACTGCGTCATTACGCCCTTTATATTAGCTAGTTTATCAGTTTCACCCGCCATAGTTAGCGATGCTGCAAACTCATTAAAGCCGCAGCTCAAGAAGTCCTGCATGTCTGGTAACAAAGCACCACAGTTTGATAAAGCATCAGCGTTTAAGAATGCATTAAACTCATCAGCTTCAGCAGTTCCTGCTTGAGAAAGCACAGAACCTTGAATAAATGGTCCAAATGCTGCTGATTCTAACAAGAAGCTAGCAATACCACCGCCGCCGCTTGCTAATGCTACAGCGTTAACCTTAAATAATGGATCTACTTGTTCGGCTAATGGGCTATTCGTTTGTGCAATAAATGCAGGTGCTACAATTGAGCCTAGTGAATGGCCAATGTAAGATACATCAGTAGAATTTAGTGAACTGTCACCACTGAAATTTAAGCCTAAACGTAGACCAAGTAAGTCAGCACTTGACTGGCGTAAACTATCTCTGGCGACCAGTAAAGAGCTCAAGTTCATGTAGCTAAGTACAGAGCCTGTTGTTGCGTTAAAATCATCGTTACCGTCTACATCAACATCTACACCACGCTCACCATGGCGAGGATGATCAATTGCAACTGTGGCAAAACCCTGTAATGAAAGCTGCGCTGTTAGTGTCAACATGCTTTCTTTTTGCGTGGTAATACCATGTTGCATAATAACTACAGGCCAACCACCTGCTGGGATAGCAGTAAATGGCTCTAAACCTAAACCTGAACGGTATGCATTAACAACCGGTAAAATTGGCTTGGTAATTTGTACTGGCACATTCGCCATGCTTTGCATTTTAGGAAGTGAGTTATATTTAGTTAAGTGTTTAGTGCTATCAAGCCCTAAATCACGAAGCTGTCCATCACTCAAAGCAGCACACATCGCATCGTTAGTGCTAATGGGATCGGTTGGGAACGCTTCACCAGCTTGCGCTTTGTAACCTAAAATAGCAACGGCACTGTCACACATACCTTGCCAGTAAGTATCATTTAGATCACTGATCTCTTTACCCGTAGGTGTACCTAAATACATAGGTAGCTGGATGCTGCCTTTTTGATATTGTGCAACTTGGAATATATCGGGCACGGTAACACCCTGCAATGCAAAAGCTTGTTGTACGTTAGCCATTGGCTGAGTTGGAATTTGCAAAGCAGGGGTTGGAATTGTTGGCTCTGTTAGGCTTGCTGCTAAAACCTTTTTAATCGTGCCAAGCACTGGTCCTGCTGATTGCATTGTCATGGCAGCAGAAAAAATAATATCGTCTTTGGTAATATCACCAGAGCTAACCACTACGTTTTCGTAGCTATTAACAGCCCCTTGCAGCGCAAGTTGTGATGGCGTTACTAAAGGCGCTTCTTGTTTAACAGTGGCATAAGTTGAAGATGGTTCAATCGAGCGACCTTCTGAATCTTTCAGTCCAGTCGTTAACACATTAATGTATGAACTACCGGCTTTAAAAGGCTTAAGTGGGACAATAGCTACTGCGTCACCAGAAGCTTGGGTTACAAAGTCCACGCCAAAGGTCAATTCGCCTACTAATTTACATGCTGCACCGGCTGGTGCTTGCGAACATTCGGCATCAGTTAGGCTTGCACCCATGATAACTTCAAAAATACGTACAGAGCCTGGTGAAGCTGCAGACGTTTCATCTAGACTAATGCCCGGTGGAAAGGTTAGATCAATTTTGAATGGCACTTGAGTAGACCAGCCATCAAGTGCTCCTATTGCTAGTTGCGGATCTGCATAGGCAGTTCTAGGGATAGAAACATTTTCGCTATTTAACTCCCCTGGAATATTTATAGTACCATCTAGGGTGCCACTCATTAATAAATCATTAGGAACCGAAATAACACCATTTGCAGGGTCAAATTTTACCGTCGCTTTGGGAATAACTGTAACTGAATTGTTTTTAACATCTTCTAACGTTTCTCCGCCGCCACAGCCTGCTAATGCAGCTGCAACTGAGAGCGAGAGTAGCATTTTTTTCATAGTGTTCTCCGCACAAATCTTATTTTTATAGTGTGTTTATAGTCAGTGTAATTAAGTTAATTTAATGTAGCTAGTATATTAATGAGACATTAGACCAGTTAAATCTAACTTAAAGTTTCTGGTTTCGCCACCTAAATTTGCAATAAATTCGATTACTTGTCGATTTGCTATGTTAAAATCAATAAAAATTTAAACATTGGTACTTTTATGCATACCTATCAAGCAACTGAAAACGCACTTAAAGACAAAATAATTTTGATCACAGGCGCAGGTGATGGGATTGGCCGTGTCGCAGCTATTACCTATGCAAAACATGGTGCAACCGTTATTTTATTAGGAAAAACAACTAATAAATTAGAATGTGTGTATGACGAAATCATTAATGCTGGCTACCCGCAGCCCGCTATTGTGCCTATGGACATAAAAGGTGCAACTAAACAAAACTATCGTGATTTAGCTGCAACTATCGAGAGCCAATTTGGCCGCTTAGATGGACTATTAAATAACGCAGGTATTTTAGGTACTTTAGGGCCGTTAGAACATTTTTGTTCATCAACATTTGAAAATGTGATGAAAGTAAACGTCACCGCACAAGCGATGATCACTAAAGCACTATTCCCTGTAATGCGAAAGTCAAAGAATGCCTCTGTAGTATTTACTTCTTCGGGTGTGGGTCGCAAAGGAAGAGAGTTTTGGGGACCTTATGCAATTTCTAAATTTGCAGTAGAAGGTATGATGCAAACATGGGCGTGTGAAGTTGAAAAAACGCCAATCCGTGTTAACTGTATTAACCCAGGCGCAACCCGTACATCAATGCGTGCAAGTGCATTCCCGGGCGAAGATCGAGATTTACTGGCGACACCTGAAGATCTGATGCCAACTTATCTGTACTTAATGAGCGATGACTCAAAAGATATCAATGGCCAATCGTTAGACGCACAAGTTAAAAAATAATATTTAGTTTTAAACGTAAAAAAGCCGCTATAAAAAGCGGCTTTATTGTTTTTTTAGTAGCGTAATTACTTACGTTTAGTCGGTTTTACACGTTGATTGTGCTTTTTAACCGCCTTACGAATTTGATTTATTTTAGCGCGCTTATCTTTACGTTTTTCAGGGATAACCGACAGCTTAGTTTGGGTTTCTTTACCAAGTTTAACTGTTTTACGTAAATAGTTAACTGTGTCTAAATCGTACTCAATCCAACCACCTTGTGGTACACGCTTATCAAGCTCTAATTTACCGTAGCGTATACGAATTAGGCGTGATACTTCCACATCTTGTGATTGCCATAGACGACGAACTTCGCGATTACGACCTTCATTAAGTGTTACGTTGTACCAGCGGTTAATTCCTTCACCGCCCATAGGCTTTATGCCGGTAAATTTAGCCGGACCATCTTCAAGCTCTACACCGCGAAGTAAGTTTTTCATCGTTTCGTCAGTCACTTCACCAAATACACGAGCGGAGTATTCGCGCTCAACTTCGTAACTCGGGTGCATTAAGCGATTCGCTAATTCACCGTCATTGGTAAAAAGCATTAGCCCTGACGTATTCACATCTAATCGCCCTACCGCTATCCAGCGGTCACCGTCAATACGGGGTAAACGATCAAATACAGTTCTACGCCCTTCAGGATCTTTACGGGTGCTTAGTTCACCTTCAGGCTTGTTATACATAATCACACGACAAATTCTGTCAGCTTTTTCTTCAATTTTAACAGTGTGACCGTCCACACGAATTAAATCGGTTTCTTCAACCCTGTCACCTAATTTCGCCACTTTACCATTTACACTCACGCGGTTAGCGTCGATGTATTTTTCCATTTCACGGCGTGAACCTACCCCTGCACGGGCTAGGACTTTTTGTAACTTTTCACCTTGTATACTCATTTGGATGGTTCTCTCACAGAAGGATCACTTAATAACTGGGTAATTTTACTTTGCTGTTGCTCTGGCAATGCGGGTAAATCATGAAGTCCCGTTATCGAAAAATAATCTAAAAATTGTTTAGTCGTTGCATAAAGTGCCGGTTTACCGGGTACTTCTTTATGCCCAACTACTTTAACCCACTCTCTTTCAAGCAGAGTTTTAATAATATTTGAGCCAGTTGCTACACCCCGTACTTGCTCAATTTCACCACGGGTAATGGGTTGCTTATAGGCAATTAGCGACAGGGTTTCGAGTAAAGCTCTCGAGTACTTAGGCGCACGTTCTTGCCATAAATTACTCAACCATGGGCTTAAACTACTGCACGCTTGAAAACGATAGCCACTCCCTACCTCAACTAAACGTATTCCACGCGTCTGATAGTGAATTTGAATGGCCTCTACAGCATCATTAATGCGCGCCATAGAAATTGCTAAGTCGTTTAAAACCGTGTCCTTAAGATGACGTTTTGATACGGGCTTGTCTGCCACGAAAATCGCCGCTTCAATGATTTCAATTAATTGTTCATCACTAATTCGCCGACCAACCATAATCACTCTAAAGTTAATAAAAACACACAGCCATCTATTATGACAGAACAACGGCAAACTAGGAAAACATATTAATAAAATAACATTTAATAGGTATAAAAAAGCCAGTGAAAAACACTGGCTTGGTATCAAGTGTATTTAATAATGTAATTTAGCTATTTTTAAATTGCTCAAGTGCATCATCTTCTGCAACAGAATCACCATGCTTTTGGATATAGCTATTAAACTCATTTTTACTTACTCGTTTATCTTTATTGCTGTCCATGTAGCCAAAGTGATTTGAAATATCATCATCGTCAGCTTCAGTAACTGAAATAAAGCCGTTGCTGTCATTATCTAAGCTTTTAAAGTCATTTTCTATTTTATCAAACTTCGCAATATCAGCCTTAAATGCAGACTCACTTACTTCACTATCAGTTGCAACTTTACCAGCATTTAGCTGCATATAAGCGTCATATTCAGTACGACTTATTTGATTATCTATATTTGTATCTATATTTGAAAAGTGTTGCCAAATACTATCATCGTCAGCTTCAGTTTTTGAGATAAAACCATCGCTATCGTTATCTAAGCTTGCAAAATCACTGTCGATTTTTTCTAGACCCTGATTTGAAGAACATGCAGCTAAGCTCAATGCGGCTAAAATAGTAGAAGCTATCGTTAATTTTTTCATAAGACGTATCCTTGTAAATTAATAAATTTCAATTTAAATAATACAAATACGATGCCAGAATTATAATTCAATAAAAACAATAACTTAAAAACAAAACTCTTGTGCAGCGATATTCGACAATGCAATTTTTGCAAACTACTGTGGTAATTTTTGCAAAAAAAAGCTCGGTAAGAACCGAGCTGTTTATATCAAATACGGCAATTTAGATTGCAGCGTCTTGGTAACGCTTTACAAAATCAGTTACGTTTTGGCCATTACACTTTAATGTGTTTAAGTTACCAATTTGCTTACGTACTGGTTGTAAGCCTTGCTTTAATGCAGTCATACATAACTGTGTTTCTTGATGTGAATCTTTTGCAAATACTTCAACTTTAGATGAAGCAACTTGAACCGCTGATTCTTTTTTAGCTATATCGCGGATATCTTGACCATTACATAGGATACTTTTTGAATAACGCGATAAGTACATACCATGCTTTGCAGCCATTTTACGTGCAGCTGAAAAACCTTCATTGGCGCTTACTACACACAAGTTAGACTCTAATTTGTTGTCTTTGCTAAAGTATGTATTGCTTTGTGCAGAAGCAGTAACAGAAACAAAAAGAGAGGCAGCTAAAAGTAATTGAGTTTTCATCAGGGGTAGTCCTATTTGAACGAGTTAAACAAACGATTTCTGCGCATTATATAGACAACTTTTAACATATCAATTGAATATTTTATTTATTTTGTTATTTAATAATGCATTTACAATGTTTAAACATTAAGCAGTAATTGAGCAACAATTGTGCAGTTATTTTCTCATTTGGGTCATGTTATGTCGCTCTAAATGCTGATACAATTTAGCTAACAATGAAAATAAATTTGAAGGTTAACTTTATGAAAGTGATTTCTTTTAATATCAATGGCCTGCGCGCTCGTCTACACCAGTTACAAGCTATTATTGATAAACACCAGCCAGATATTATCGGTCTTCAAGAGATCAAGGTACACGATGAAGCGTTTCCGCTAGATGATGTACAAAATATGGGTTACCACGTTTATTTTCATGGGCAAAAAGCCCATTACGGTGTGGCAATGTTATGCAAAAAAGAGCCTAAATCGGTATTAAAAGGCTTCACTACTGACACCGATGAGTCGCAAAAGCGGATGATTAGCGTCACTGTAGAGCAAGAGAATGGCCGTGACTTACATGTAATGAATGGCTATTTCCCACAAGGCGATAACATTAATCACGAAACTAAGTTCCCGTATAAACGTCAATTTTATCAAGATTTAATGACCCATCTAAATAGCCATTTCACTCCTGACCAAGATGTAATTGTTATGGGTGATATTAATATCTCCCCTACCGATTTAGATATTGGTATTGGTGAAGTAAACGCAAAACGGTGGTTAAAAACGGGTAAATGTTCATTTCAACCCGTTGAACGTGAGTGGCTTGCTACCTTATTAAATTGGGGCTTTAAAGACACCTTTAGAGAACAAAACCCAGAAATTAACGACCAATATTCTTGGTTTGACTATCGTTCAAAAGGATTTGTTGATAACCGCGGCCTACGAATTGATGTGGTACTAGCAACGCATGATTTAGCAGCTCGCTGTATCGACACAGGCATAGATTATGAATTGCGCGCTATCGATAAACCATCAGATCATGCGCCTATTTGGTCAGAGTTTAGTTAATAATTATGTTGAGCGCGCAATTACAAGGGTTACTGTGGATTGTTGTCATCGTTATCGGCTTTTTAAGCGTTAACAAATCAACATACAGTAATTTATTTAATACCCCAGCAAGACAATCAGGTGTGTTTGCCTGTGCACTGGTACTCGCTTTGTTATGGCGTATAAAGGCCGGTATTTTGCCCGGTCTCGATCTGCATATTTTAGGCATTACCGCAGTTACCCTAACATTAGGTTGGCGTCTTGCTATATTAAGTTGTGTACTCGCAACAGCGCTTTTAACTGCTTTTGGACAAATAACACCTGAATTAGTCGCATTAAAACTCATCATTAGTGCCTTTATACCGGTGTTATTCAGCTATTTAGTTTTTATCGTGTGTTATCACTATTTAGCACGGCATTTTTTTATCTATATATTTGTTTGTAGCTTTTTAACAGCGGGTGTCGTTGCCTGTATTAACATTATACTCGGTGGAGCTTTTTATTACGCAATAGGTGAATATAGTTGGCATCAGCTGAGCGAGAATTATATTTACCTAAGTCCTATTTTGGCCTTTCCTGAAGCTATGCTAAACGGTATGGCAATCACTGTACTGATCACCTATCGCCCACATTGGGTAAAAACTTTTTTTGATAAGGACTATTTAGGCTCATGAGTCTTCATTACCATTGCCCTATTTGTAAACAGCCACTGGCACTCAATGATAAAACATTGAGATGCGATAACAATCACAGCTTTGATTTTGCCAAAGAAGGCTACGTAAACTTACTCCCTGTGCAAAACAAAAACTCTAAACAGCCTGGCGATTCGCTGGAAATGGTACAAGCTAGGCGCTCATTTTTAGAACAAGGTTATTATGGCTTTTTACAAACGGCTCTAGCCAATATCGTTAAGCCACTTAATGCTGAAATAGTGATTGATTTGGGGTGTGGTGAAGGATTTTATACTCACGCTATTGCTAACAACAGCCAGGCTAACGTATACGGTGTGGATATATCAAAGTCGGCAGTAAAGTATGCGGCAAAACGTTACAAACAATGCCACTTTAGCGTTGCTTCAATTAGCCAAGCGCCTTTTGATGATCACCTTGCTGACGTTTTGGTTAGTGTATTTGCGCCTTTATTTGACAGTGAACTTGCACGTCTGGTCAAAGATAATGGTTGCTTAATTGTGGCAAGCCCAGGCCCAACTCATTTGAAAGAACTGAAAGATTATATTTATAGCAACGTAAACGAACATACCGAAATAGCAGCACCTGCGGGCTTTGAAAATACATCGCAACAATTAATCACAGAGCAGGTATCGCTTACATTTAACGATGTTAAGAACTTAATTATGATGACGCCATTTGCGTGGAAGTTTAGACCAGAACATTGGCAAGCTCTTGAGCAAAAACAACAGCATAGCGTCACCTTGTCATTTTATATTACGCAATTTACTAAAATTGCTCTTTAGTAAACGTTTTATCCATTTTATCGAACATATCTTTTAGTAATTCGGCAAGCTCCAAATAGCGGGGCTTGTTTTTTCCCATTTGCGCGTCGTAACCGTTAGCAACCATTTTTGCAAATAACTCGTTATACCATTGCTGCATAGCAGGCTCTAATTCAGTTTGCGCACGTTTACCCAACCATAAAAGCCCTTGTAATGGCAAAGAAATAAAAAACAGACTACTGGCAATCGCTTGGGGCAGAAAATCCGAGCCTAAATAATTAATCTGAAAAAACAGGGTCAGCATGGCTAATATTGGCATTACTGTGATTGCAAGCTCAGTGGCTCTGATCACTTTAAATTCTGCAAATAATGGCGCGACCTCTTTACGCATTGGCCATGTTTTAGCATAAGAACGCCCTAATTGAACTTGCGATATCACACTTTTTTGCATTAATAAATCCTCATAGTCTCGGTTTGTAACATTTCAACAAACGTAATACTTATAAAAGTGTAACACAATTATAGCTGCTTTCACTTTATCGGTAAAAATGCTCAATTTCATTAGTAAAACTCACAAAAAGCATAAATTATCGAAAGAATTTCACAAAGCCCTTTTAATAAAGTCTACTACACTTTAGTCTACACTTATTTAAGCCACAAAGGCTTATACATCAACCAAGTGTACTGATTAATACTTAAATGGAAAATGAATCTATGCCAACACTCCCAAATAATCCGAACCATGTTTTGGTACTCAATTGTGGAAGCTCAAGTCTAAAGTTTGCAATTATTGATGCAAACACAGGAAACGACATTATATCAGGTTTAGCGGAGCGCCTAGGTGATAATGCTCCCTCAATTAAATATAAGTTTCAGGGAGAAAAAACCACTATTAAGCTCGCTGCTAACCAAGCACATGCCCAAGCAATTGATACGCTGGTTGATTTAATAAAAGATCACAATTTAGACGATCAATTAGTAGCTGTGGGCCATCGCGTAGTACATGGTGGCGAGCACTTTACCCAATCAGTTTTAATTGACGAAAACGTCATTGCAGGTATTACCCAAGCAGCCACACTGGCCCCCTTACATGGTCACGCTAATTTACTAGGTATTTCATCAGCACAAGCATCATTTAAAGATTTACCACAAATAGCTGTGTTTGATACCGCATTTCATCAAACTATGGATGAGGTTGCTTATTTGTATGCCCTTCCTTATAAGCTTTATAACGACTTTGGGGTTAGACGCTATGGGTTTCATGGCACTAGCCATTTTTATGTAGCAGGTCAAACCGCTAAAATGCTGGCTTTACCTGTTGAAGAAAGTAACTTTATTAGCGCCCACTTAGGCAATGGCTGCTCGGTGTGTGCAATCAAAAACGGTAAAAGTGTCGATACCAGCATGGGCTTAACCCCGCTTGAAGGACTTGTAATGGGTACCCGTTGTGGTGACATTGACCCAGGGTTATTTAACTTTTTAACTACGCAGCTTGATTACACTGCGCAGCAAATTGATGACCTGCTAAATCAAAAGAGTGGCCTATTAGGAATAAGCGAGTTATCAAACGATTGCCGTACTATTGAAGAGGCTGCTATTGCTGGCAACTCGCAAGCCATGCTGGCACTTAATATGTTTTGCTACCGCTTAGCAAAACAAATAGCCGCCTACATGGTACCGCTGCAAAAGTTAGATGCGCTTATTTTTACCGGTGGTATTGGCGAGAATTCCGATATTATTCGCGAAAAAGTACTTACACAGTTAGCCTTTTTAGGTATCAATTTAGACCCTCAAGCAAACCTTGATGCACGGTTTGGCCAAGCTGGATTAATTAGCGCTGCTAATTCAACAAGCAAAGCGGTGGTTATGCCTACCAACGAAGAATGGGTTATTGCACTCGACGCCGCAAACATCACCAAGGAGTTATAATATGGCTCGTCGTATTATGTTGGTACCTATCTCTACAGGGGTAGGTTTAACCTCAGTATCAGTTGGTTTAGTAAGAGCGCTGGAACAAAAGACGGTTAAGGTTAACTTTTTCAAACCTATCGCCCAGCCGCGTGCAGGTGAAACTGGCCCTGAAAAATCGACCCAAATTGTCACTCAAGGCTCACCAATTAAGCCGCCAACACCGTTTGCGCTCGATTACGCAGAGCAAATGATTGGTGATGGTAAAGGTGATGACTTATTAGAAGAAATTGTTGAGCGTTTTCAAAGTAAGATCAACGATGACGAAGTGGCTATAATAGAAGGAATGGTGCCTACTCGTCGCCAACCTTATGCGGGACGCATAAACCGTGAAATTGCGCAAACCTTAGGGGCCGATATTGTATTTGTGCTTACCCCAGGGAATTACAGTATTACCCAAATTGAAGATCGCCTTGAAATTGCTGCCGGAAATTACGGTGGCATAGATCACCCTCGTGTGCTGGGTTGTATTTTCAATAAAGTAAATGCCCCTCTAGATGAAGAAGGTCGTGCTCGCGCTGATTTAGTCGATACTTACAAGCCAGAAGCACTGGATAACGAGCTTAACCGTCTGGCCTCTTTACCTATTTTTAGAAAAAATCCTTTTATGTTACTTGGTGCCATTCCGTGGGATTTTGAGCTGGTAGCGCCACGCGTTAAAGATTTAAGTGCCTATTTAAAAGCCACTATTATTAACGAAGGCGACATGGTGCATCGTCGACTAAGACGCATTACTTTTTGCGCACGCACAGTATCAAATATTCTAAATTATTTTACCCCAGGTGCGTTATTGGTCACCCCAGGCGATCGTTCAGATATATTGGTTGCAGCCTGCTTGTCTGCTATGAACGGTACTAAACTAGGCGCTATTTTGCTCACCGGTGGCTTTGAGCCTGAGCCGCGCATCATGGCGCTGTGCGAACAAGCCATGCAAACAGGGCTGCCTATTTTAGCAACCGAAGGCGACACTTGGCGCACCTCGTTATTACTGCATAACTTTAACCTAGAAGTGCCAAGCGATGATGAACAGCGCATTGAAAAGGTAAAAGATCATAACGCAGAGTATATAGATTCTGATTGGTTAGATACCTTAGCTAAAAGTGTGGGGAAAACCCGAAAACTATCCCCTCCTGCCTTTAGGTATTTATTGACTGAAAAAGCTCGTAAAGCCGAAAAAACAATTGTACTGCCTGAGGGTAACGAACCTAGAACCATTAAAGCAGCCGCTATTTGTGGCCAGCGCGGCATTGCTAAAACAATTTTATTAGGTGATCGTGATGAAATATTACGTATAGCCGAGCAACAAGGCATTGAGCTTAACGAGCATGTAACTGTAATTGAGCCAAGCAGTATCATAAATGATTACGTAGCACCTATGGTGGAAATTCGTAAAAATAAAGGTCTTACCGAAGTAGTTGCCCAAGAGCAACTTCAAGATCACGTCGTACTTGGTACTATGATGCTAGAGCAAGGTAAAGTCGATGGCCTGGTATCGGGTGCGGTAAACACCACTGCCAATACCATTCGCCCACCGTTACAGTTAATTAAAACCGCGCCAGGTTCATCATTAGTGTCTTCTGTATTCTTTATGCTATTGCCTGATCAGGTTTTGGTTTATGGTGATTGCGCTATTAATCCCGATCCTAATGCCGAACAACTAGCTGACATTGCAATTCAATCTGCCGACTCAGCAGCAGCATTTGGTATTGAACCTCGCGTAGCCATGATAAGTTACAGCACCGGTGACTCGGGCAGTGGGGCTGATGTAGAAAAAGTGCGAGCGGCAACTAAACTGGCCCAGCAAAAGCGTCCTGATCTAATTATAGATGGCCCATTACAGTATGATGCAGCGATTATGGAAAGTGTAGCAATTAAAAAGGCACCTAACAGCCCTGTTGCAGGTAAAGCAACGGTGTTTATATTCCCTGATTTAAATACTGGCAACACCACCTATAAAGCGGTACAACGAAGCGCTGATTTGATCAGTATCGGTCCGATGCTGCAAGGGATGCGTAAACCAGTTAACGACTTAAGCCGTGGCGCATTAGTTGACGACATAGTGTATACCATTGCTTTAACTGCCATTCAAGCAGCGCAAGCTGAGGCACTTAATTAACCCCTTTAACTAACATGTCCTTTTTATAGCCTAGCCATTTTTTAATTACTTATTAATAGGTTAGGCTATTTATACCTTACAACCCCCAAGCTTATCCACAGAAATTGTGGACAATTATTTTTTAATTAATAAAAACTTTAACAACGGCTCAGTTTGGGCCTTTAACTTAGATTCAATACTCTATACTATAAAGCTATTATCTTGCTGCTATGGATGGGTTTTATGTCAAAACAAACACTACAATTACACAGCACTGTTTTATCAATTCATAGTTTAGCGCTTGATGCCGACATCCCTCCAGCCCTGTTAAAGCAACCATTATTTTTTATTTCAAAAACGCACGATGAACTCTCGGTCGTTTGCCCTGATGACTTTATAATTGATAGCCAAGATACAGAATCGAATTGGCAAGCATTAGAAGTAATTGGCCCCTTAGGGTTTTCATTAACCGGTATCATGGCAAATATTTCAGGGGTATTAGCAAGAGCAGGCGTGTCAATTTTTTCAATTTCAACCTACGACACAGACTATATTTTAGTAAAAAAGCAAACTGTTAACAAAGCAATGGCTGCTCTCAAAGCCGATGGCTACAACGTGGTAACTTAATTAATAATGAAATCTGAAGACGTTAGCTATTTAACTAAAAATAAAATTGGCCGAAGCGCAATACAAATAACCAGCCCATTCAGTGGCAAAGTTTTGCAAATCGACGCGCATCCTGAAGCTTTTTTCCGCTTTGGAACTTTAGGGCCAGGAATCATGGTCAGCTTAACTAGCCATAAAGTGTTAGCGCCATTTAATGGCACTTTATTACAAGTTAAAAGCGGCGGGTGCGAGTTTATTTTAAAAGCTAAAAATGGCTTAAAAGTATTAATAAACTTAGCTGTTCCTGATTCTCAAACTCTCACGCATACTCATATTGCTCAGCTTAATGGCAGCAAAATAACCAAAGGACAGCGCCTCGCTTACTTTGATTTGCGTGAACTCGATACGCCTATTTTAGCTAGCCTTATCATACTCAATGGCCACGACTTAGGCACTTTTCATTATTCTCACCCGCAGGTCAATGCTGGTGTAGATACCTTATTAACTATTATCAAAAAGAAGTAGGTTTATGATCACTCTCTATGGCATTAGCAACTGCGACACAATCAAAAAAGCAAAAAAATACCTAAGCGATAATGACATCGCGTTCACTTTCCATGACTATCGTAAAGATGGCGTTAATCATAATATGGTTAGCGATTTTGCAGAGCATATTGACTGGGAACAGCTTGTTAATAAACGTGGCACAACATACAGAGCGCTGTCGGATGAGCAAAAGCAAAGCTTAACTAAGCAAACTGCTATCGATATATTGGTTGAACAACCTGCAATGATTAAACGCCCTGTTCTTATTAATGATGGGCAATATCACTTAGGTTTTAAATCAGCACAATACGATGAGATCTTTAAATAATGACCCATCCAGTAATTACCCTAGCCCAAGCTTTAATTCAGCGAGAGTCGGTTACCCCTGAAGATGCAGGCTGCCAACACATGATGAATGAGCGTCTAAGTGCAATTGGCTTTGACATCGAATCGCTCTTTTTTACTGACACGCTCAATACTTGGGCACGAAAAGGTACGCAATCACCACACTTTTGTTTTGCCGGTCATACCGATGTGGTGCCCACAGGGCCTGAAAAAAATTGGCAGCACCCGCCTTTTGCGGGCCTAATTGAAGACGGTTTATTACATGGCCGTGGCGCTGCCGACATGAAAGGCTCACTGGCAGCTATGGTTGTAGCCACAGAGCGTTTTGTATCTAAGCACCCTGATCATAAAGGTTCTATCTCGTTTTTAATTACCTCAGATGAGGAAGGCCCGTTTATTAACGGCACTACCCGCGTAATAGATACTTTAGAAGAGCGCGGTGAAAAAATTGATATGTGTCTTGTTGGTGAGCCTTCATCGCGCGATGTACTCGGTGATGTGGTTAAAAATGGTCGTCGTGGTTCTTTAACTGGTTTTTTAACTATTAAAGGCGTGCAAGGTCATGTGGCTTACCCGCATTTAGCGCAAAACCCAATTCATTTAGCCACACCAGCTTTAACCGAATTAAGCCAAACTGTGTGGGATATGGGTAACGACTTTTTCCCAGCCACCAGCTTTCAAATCTCTAACATTAATGGTGGCACAGGTGCTGGTAATGTGATCCCCGGTGAGCTTGAAGTACAATTTAACTTTAGGTTTAGCACCGAAGTTACTCATCAGCAGCTGCAACAAGAAGTGAACGCGATTTTACAAAAACATAATTTGAATTACGAACTAAATTGGATTGTAAATGGCCTACCGTTTTTAACCGATCACGGTCCGTTAGTTGATGCTACCGTCGCTGCGATTAAATCAGTAACTGGCTTAACCACTAATTTAGAAACAACAGGTGGGACATCAGATGGCCGCTTTATTGCTCAAACCGGCGCTAAAGTAATCGAGCTGGGGCCACGTAACGCCACAATTCATAAAGTTGATGAGTGTGTTAGCACAGATGACCTGATCGCGCTGGCCGATATTTATGAACAAATATTAGAACGACTGTTAACTTAATGACTGCAAATAAAGAACTCATACAATGCATCACCGGACAAAGTGATGCACACCTAGTCGCCATACAAAACCATTATTTGCATACCAATATTGTCAACGACTTTGTTGCACTGCAATCAGCGGCTGCATCCGCTGGCTTTGATTTATGTATTGCATCAAGCTTTCGGGATTTTAATCGTCAATCAGCTATTTGGAATGCTAAATTTTCAAATAAGCGCGTGGTGTTAAATAAAGCGCAACAAGCCGTTGAACTAAATTCACTGAGTGATATTGAAAAATGTACCGCCATAATGCTGTACTCTGCACTGCCAGGGGCAAGTCGCCATCATTTAGGCACTGACTTAGATATTTTTGATAAAAGCGCAGTGAGTGACGATTATGAGTTACAACTAACCCCCGATGAATATCAGCATGGCGGACCTTTTGCCGAACTGAGTCAATGGCTAGACACTCACCTGGCAGAATTTGGATTTTATCGGCCTTATCAGCATGATTTAGGCGGTGTTGCCCCAGAACTTTGGCATATTAGCCACATTGCGCAATCAGAGCAGCTTATGAGGCACCTGTCAGTTGAGGTATTACACAACTGCATTAAAGAGAGTGATTTATTAGGTAAAGACGCTATTTTAACCCATTTACCTGCTTTATATGAACGCTTTGTGCTCAATGTGAGTCCACCAGCTAAGCAGTGTTATTAGTTTTTTTATTTAACGTAAAAACCAATACCGCTAGTAAAATAATACTGCTCGGGAGCATAAATTGCACAGTTAAGGTTTCTGATAAAAACACCGCTCCTGCAATAGCTGCCAAAACGGGCACGCATAACTGCACTATAGCTGCATGCGTGCTTTTTAATAATGGCATAGCCACATACCAAATACTGTAACCAACACCAGATGCTATCGCACCTGAGCCAATGGCAAGTAACACCCCTTCCATACGTACATTCTTAAGCTGGCTCATACCCACCACAATTAAAATAGGTAGCACTAATAAGCTGCGAATAAAGTTATAAGTGGTGGCCCTAAGTGGTGACACACACGCCTTGCCACGAATACTGTATATTCCCCATGCCACGCCACTTATGCTCATTAATACTGCCGCCATTACCGGTGGCGCTGTTTGCGAAGGCAGCATTAAGTAAACAAAAGCCGCAAACGCCACAATAAATGCAAGCCATTGCACAGCGGTTAAGCGCTCTTGCTTATAGATGCCCCAGCCAATCATGGTAAATTGCACCGCGGAGAATAAAATAAGCGCGCCCATACCGGTATCTAACTCTATATAAGCTATAGAAAAACACAGCGCGTATATCAGCAAGCTCACACTGCTTCGCCAGCTTCCGGTATCGTTAATAACAGAACCACTTAATTGTGCATTTTTATTTAACTGCTTTGTATAGAGCAGCATAATAATGGTCAAACACACTGCCCCGCTGAGAAGCCGTATAACAGTGAAATTCCACGCATCAATATAACCTTGAGCTAATGCTAAGCGACACAATAACGAATTGGCAGCAAAGGCAACTAACGCGATAATAGTAAACAGAGTGGCTTTCAAATAAATTCCTAACGTATTGATAAATATGTACCGTATTTATATACGGATTAAATTAGCGTCCATTGTTGTAAACGTTAATATGGTTATTTTTTAATGATAAAGCTTTAATGTTTATACACTACGCTTTTTTACAATCTTTCACACCTACATTTATAAGCCATGTGTTAACCTTATAAAATAGATAAAAGGAGTGCGTGTGCGTCACATTTTAATTTTCAGTTTTTGCTTTATTGTAAGTGGTTGCAGCACTATTGGCTTTAACGACTTGTTTAATGATTATGCCACAAACACCACCCCTGTTAGACAAGCTATTAGCAATAATAATATTGAAAATGCACGCGCCCTTATAAAAAGCAATAGTAAAGCGCACAGTAATTATTTACTGAACCAATTAGAGCAAGGACGTATTGCTGATTTAGCTAATAATCCAGACAGTGCGCAAACATATTTTGAAAATGTCTATCAACAAATGCAAGCTAAACGCCAAGCAGCCAAAATACAAGTAAGTGCAGGGCTTGAGCAAAGCAATGCGCTGTTAACCAACGACTCAGCTATAGGTTATATCCCCCCTGCTTACGAAATGAGTATGTTGCATAGCTACAAAGCACTTAATTATGTTTATAAACGCGATATTGAGAGCGCGTTAGTTGAAATACGCCGCGCTAATAAAGTACAAGTTGATGCACTACTTGATAATCAAAGCGAATTTGATAATGCCATTGCCCAAGCACAGCAACACTACCCAGACATGGATAATTTAACTCGCTCGGTAAAAAATGGCTTTCAAAATGCGTACACGTTTTACTTATCCGGGTTGTTATATGAAAAAGCAAAGCAAGGCGATGATGCCTACATTGATTATAAAAAAGCGCTCGAAATACAACCTAACAATCCGTATTTACAGCAAGATATATTGCGCCTTGCTAAGCAGCAAGGTTTTGCAGATGACTACCAGCAATTTAAGCGACAGTTTGGTGAAGTAAACGCCATAGATAAAAATCAAGGCGAAGTAGTTATATTATTTGAACAAGGCCTTATACCAAAACAGCACGAGTTTAAATTGCGATTGCCCATTTATACTTCGCAGGGGGATGCCCGCTTTTATAGCCTAGCAATGCCAGTTTATATTAATAATGCCTACAGCAGTGCCGTTAATAATTTAAAAGTTGATGACCAAAATTTAGCATTAAGCCCTTTAGTACATTTAGAGGCACTCGCTGCTAAAACGTTAGAACAGCAAGTAGCTGGTCGTGTTTCAAGGCAAATATTACGCCTTGTCGCTAAAGAAAAAATGCGTGCAGAGCTTGCGCGTAGTGCCGGTGATGTAGGGAACATTTTGGCAAACTTGTATAACCTTGCATCTGAGCAAGCAGATACGCGCAGTTGGCTTACCCTGCCTAATCAGATCAGCCTTGTCCGCAGTGCAGTGAAAGCAGGCGAGCATACTTTAAACGTTGGCTCACAACCGCCAATAAATTTTACCGTTAGTAAGCAAGGGTTAACGTTAATCTACCTAACCTCTGTTAATAACTATTTTAACTCCCATGTAGTGCAACTTTAGGAGCCATCATGAAATACATACTTCCCGTTATTGCGCTGTTTATGCTTAGCGCATGTAGCAGCCGACCTGTAACCTCAGGTATTGGGGTTGAGCAAACTGCCAACGCTTATAAAGAGCAGCTCAATGTTAATAACCCACAATTAGCTAAAAAGCTTTTAATCAGTGATGTAAAAACGCGTCAAACAAATAACCTTACCGACGTGGTAGTTACTTTAGCGAGTACCTATAAAAAGTCGCAATACTTACAGTATCAATTTAACTGGTTTGATAAAGATGGCTTTGTTATTAAAGGCAACCACTCACCGTGGCAAGCCCTAACATTATTTGGCTTTGCTAAAACTCAGCTTGCAGGACTAGCACCTAGCTCTAATGCCGTTACCTTCTCATTAGCGGTAAGAGAAGTATCAACCGACGCACAAGAATTTAAAGATTAAAGGAAATCATGATGATCAATAAACAATTTAAATCACTGTCTAGTTATGCAATTTTAGGCTTAGCGGCACTGACACTTTCAGGCTGTGCCAATAAAGCAGTTGTCAGCTATGGTGATGCCCAAGCCGTAGAAACCACAGATATAAACTTTGGCTCTACTGACTTACAAAAAGTTGCCTCGCAAATGACCGACTCTCTGCTTAGTTCGCCTGTGGTTGGTACTATGACCGCCAATACACGCCCTGTGGTATTTGTAGAGCGTATTAAAAATAAAACTAGTGAACACATAGATACAGAATCAATCACCGACTCAATCTCTACACAATTACTGCGTAGCGGCAGATTTAGATTTGTTGATATGACCCGTGTAGAGGCGGTTCGTGAGCAAATTACATTTCAAAACGAAGACGCCTTAGTCAACCCAAGTACTGCGGTGGCTTTTGGTAAGCAAATTGGTGCGCAATATATGCTGTACGGTAACCTATCAAGCATTGTTAAATCTAATGCAGATAAAGCCGATGTGTACTACAAATTTACAATACGTTTAATGGATATGCAAAGCGGTCTTGTCGAATGGGCTGACGAAACTGAAATTCGTAAAACGCGTGAAAAATCAACGTTTGGTTGGTAATAACAGGAGCGAATTATGAAAACGCTTAGCTTAATTTTATGCGCTTTATTAGTAGTAAGTGCCCCAACGTTTGCCAAGTACGAACGAAATAAAGCCGTTCCTGTACAGCAAGTACTATTTGGTAAAGTAAAGTCGGTGCGCACTATTACTGAGCAACAATTAGTACAAGACAAAAGTAACGGCTGGAAAACCTTTGGCGGTGCCTTAATAGGCGGCGTTATTGGTAACCAGTTTGGCGGCGGCAGTGGTCGTACTGTAGCGACTATTTTAGGATCGGTGATTGGTGGTAACGTTGCTCATAATCAGCAGCAAACACAGCGCTATGAAAACACACAGCTCGTTGAATTACTGATACAAGTAGAAAGTGGTGAGCAATTTATGGTGGTACAAGACAGCGATCCCGCTATGCGTTTTCATCAAGGGGATAATGTTCGCCTAATCTACTTAACCAATAACACAGTGCGAGTTGATAGCGCGTATTAAGCTTCTTGCAAGGGTATAGCTGAAAAACAAAAACCTAACTTAGGTAACTAAGTTAGGTTTTTTTAAAGGGTAATTTCGTTTATTTTTAAGCGGGTTCTTTTGCCCAAAGCTGCTCATTTTCATGCATTTCATATAAGCCGTGAGCACGATTTATAAGTAAGTTTGCAAAGTCGGCTTGGGTTTTATCTCGTGCACCCGCTGTAATAATTTGGTCGGCCTTTAACTGCCACTGCAATGAAAAATAACGCATGGCATCACGTGCATCTTTTGCTGCAGACGCTTCAGCGTGATCGGTTGGTAAACGACCTGTAATCACCCAGTAACTCTTACCGTTTTGCGCTTTAAATTTCCAAAGCGCACATAAAGGCGCTAAAAAACGACTTTCTTTTTCAAGCAAGGTTTTAGGCATAATGCCTTTTTCAGCTAAATGTTGTTGTGCATTTTGAAAACACTCGCGCTGCCATTTAATTTCTTGTTGCTGAAGTTCAGCTTGCTGCTCTGGTGTTAATGGTTGTTGTTCTTGTTGCTGCATTTTAATAACCTTTTTACTTCTTTGTTTACACTTTAAGGGCATAACAAATAAGGCGCAAGCATAAATAGCGTGCTTAACACCTTATTCGCAGCTGTTTGCTGAATTTTCAAGCAAAGCACACTTACTTTATATTGTGATCAAACGAGCCTACAGCACCTGGGAATACCACTGGTGATTCCACCCCCTGTTGATTCACGCTAGCCACCCCAAAATAGTAGTTATCAATAACCACATTTTTTAGGGTAAATTCACTGACATTATCAACCCATTGGCTATATTGCCATTGTGGCTCACTGGTGTAGCGCCAGTATATACGGTAGCCCGCTACATTTTCATCTTCTGTTGGCTGCCAAGTAAGAGTGGTACTGGCGCGTACAGCACCACTAATTCTCACTTCTTTTGGAGGCGCAGGAGCCCATGCCATTGACGCAAGACTAACCGCATTTAATGAAGTTAGCTTTGCGGCGTAATCAAAATCGACCCCATCAATGGTATCACCGTACACAACCCCATTTTCGGTGCGCAGGTCTTGATGTTGGCGGTCATAATGCTCGTTGGTTTCCATAATACGCACAGCCGCAAAGCCCGCATCATTAAACGGACGGTGATGCCCGCCTCGGGCAAAGCGGTCGAGCCTATATACCAGCATGGTATCTAAGTTTTCAATATATTTATCAGCAATGGTGTCTATGTAACGTGCTAAATTACGGCTCGCTGAGTCAACTTCGCCGCCGGTAAAACGACGAGTGCGGGCTTGTTCTTTAGTTTCAACGACGCGCGTGCCTTCAGAAAAAATGCGTGCAGTTGTGTTATCTGTTACGCCATTAATGCCGGTAATATTGCCAATCATGTCGTTATTTAAAACACCATGAACCTGCCAGTTATTTTTTTGTGCGTAAGCAGTTAAAATTTTACCACCAAATAAACCTTGCTCTTCACCTGAGAGTGCGGCGTATACCACTGAGCCATTAAACGTATATTGCGATAACACCCGTGCAGCTTCAATAACACCGGCCACCCCTGATGCATTATCGTTTGCTCCCGGTGAATCGCTAGTAAAGTCCATAACATCACTAACCCGCGAGTCTATATCTCCCGACATCATCACCATACGGTTAGGATCGGTATTACCGCGCTGAATCGCAATTATATTAACCACTTCTACAGGGTTAGGAATACGCTTTTCTCCCGAAATGGTTTGCTTTACTTCGAGTATTTCTAAACAGCCACCACACTGTGCAGAAATTGCTTCAAATTCTTTTTTTATCCAACGCCTTGCCGCGCCAATACCACGAGTATCCGATTTAGTTTCAGATAAAGTATGGCGAGTCCCAAAATCCACCAACGTTTGAATATCATCTCCAATACGCTGCGCTGAAATTTGCCCTGCAATATTATGCAATGATGCTTGTTGTGTGGTTTGTGCCGCCACACTATAAAATGATGCGCTACAAACAGATGCAACCGCACTATATTTAATAAGCCGAGTAACTAACTTTAAAGGTGAAATTGACATAGCAGTTTAATCCTCATTGTTGATGTTTTTAAAATGACAGCTCTGTAGTTATACAGCAATGCTTTTGAGATAGACGTTAAAAACCTCAGGTTAAATTACATTTAATTAACATTAGCTAGCTTGCTCGGCTTAGTTCATTTGCAACTAATAAGTACGCTAGTTTAATAAAAATAATCACTTATGCTGATTTGTACGTATACTAAAGAGATAAACACGATTAATCAGCTATCATTTTATATACCCTGTTTAAAATAATAAGGTGCTGTAAAAATATGAAGAAACACGAAGAATTACCTGAGGATCATGTTGATCCCCTTATGCAGTATTTACATCATGCGATTCGCTTTGCTATTAAAATATTAGCGGTACTCATGGTGTTGGTTATTTTTTGGAGTATTGCTGATGTAGTATATGTTTTATATATGCGGTTGAGCTCTCCCCCTTACTTTTTATTAAACATTGAAGACATTCTGCAAACTTTTGGTGCTTTTATGGTGGTGCTTATAGCAGTAGAAATATTTACCAACATTCGTTTATATTTAGGATCAAGCTCACTGCCGGTTGAACTGGTTATTGCCACCGCACTAATGGCTGTGGCACGTAAAATTATTGTTTTAGATTTAAAATTAGTGACCTCAGAGCAAATTGTTGGCCTTGCATTGGTAACAATAGCCTTAGGTATATCTTACTGGCTGGTAAAAAATAAAACCGGTCACACAAAACTTTAAAGCGTTAACTCAACTTAAGATAACACTTAAACATCTCATTCCCACTGCGCCTTTGTATTTTACAATGGTATAGTGGGACATCTCTATAAATACTTAATAAGCTTCTAATATGTATCGATTATTTGAACGGATGACTAAACCGTTTCCGGAGCGTTCTCCATCTCAGCCTCCTAATACCTTATTTGCCTTTTGCCGCCATTACACCAAAGGCATGGAACTGTCGTTAGTGCTTATGTCGCTCAGTGCCGCATTATTAGCTATTTTAGAAGTGTCTTTATTTAGTTACATGGGGCAACTGGTTGACTGGCTAGGTGAGTACACCCCTGAAGAGCTGTTTTCACAGCAACAATCCGAATTAATAAAGATGGGGTTAATGCTCTTGGTCGTGATGCCCATGATAGTCTTTTTCAGGTCCGCTATTTTACATCAAGCACTGTTGGGTAACTATCCGATGTCGATACGTTGGTTAGCGCACCGTTATTTATTACGCCAAAGTGTTAGCTTTTATCAAAATGAGTTTGCCGGAAGAATAGCCACTAAAGTACTGCAAACCTCATTGGCAGTGCGTGAGTCAGTCACTAAGTTACTTGATGTATTGATGTACATTGCCGTTTATTTTGGCTCAATGGTGTTTTTAGTAGCCGCCTCAGATTGGCGCTTGATGCTGCCGTTATTAGTGTGGTTAGCATTATATATTTGCGTGCAAATTTACTTTGTACCACGGTTAAAAAGCATTGCAAGCTCACAAGCTGACGCACGCTCAGAAATGACCGGCCGTATTGTTGATAGCTACACCAATATTTCAACCATTAAGCTGTTTTCTTATACCCAACGCGAAGAGCAATATGCTAAACAAAGCATGGATGTATTTTTACAGCCTGTATATAAACAAATGCGTTTGGTAACCAGCCTTAATGTGGTTATTCAAAGCTTGAACTATTTACTGGTATTTTCGGTGGCAGCGGTGTCTTTGTATTTATGGTCGTTAAGTGCCATTAGTGCGGGGGCTATTGCAGTAGCATTGAGTTTGTCGTTAAGGCTTAATGGCATGGCCCAATGGATCATGTGGGAAATTAGCAGCTTATTTGAAAACATTGGTACCGTAGCCGATGGCATGCGCACCCTTTCAAACCCGATTGCGGTTGATGACAAGCCAAAAGCCGATAGCTTAAAAGTAACTCAAGGGGCAATCGACTTTAACAATGTACACTTTAATTATGGTAAAGCCGCTAATGAAAATAACCGAGGTCCAGTAATTAACGGTTTAAACTTAAATATTAAACCGGGCGAAAAAATTGGCTTAGTGGGTCGCTCTGGCGCGGGTAAATCCACATTAGTTAACTTGTTGCTACGTTTTTACGATACAGACAGGGGTAGCATTAGTATTGACGGTCAAAATATAACCGATGTTAGCCAAGAAAGTCTGCGCCGTTATATTGCTATGGTTACCCAAGATACATCCCTACTACATCGCTCAGTAAAAGATAACATTTTATACGGCAGGCCCGATGCCACAGAAGCCGAAATGCTCGATGCGACCAAACAAGCCAAAGCGCTCGATTTTATAACCGATTTAGAAGACAGCAAAGGCAATAAAGGCTTTGATGCACAAGTGGGCGAACGAGGGGTAACCCTCTCGGGCGGGCAACGCCAGCGGATTGCTATTGCTCGGGTGTTACTCAAAAACGCGCCTATTCTTATACTTGATGAAGCTACCAGCGCTTTAGACTCAGAGGTAGAAGCGGCTATTCAAGCCAGCTTAGATGATTTAATGACAGGTAAAACAGTCATTGCTATTGCACACCGATTATCAACCATTGCACAAATGGACAGGCTTATTGTGCTTGATGAAGGTGGCGTTGTAGAGCAAGGCAGTCACGATGAATTAATTACCAAAGGCGGCATTTATGCTGCACTGTGGGCACATCAAACCGGCGGCTTTATTGGTATTGAATAAACGCTAATGTGTAAGGTGCTACTTAAGATGCCTTACACAATTAATTATGTTCTTATATCGATAAAATTTTAAATAATAATGCTGTATTGGTAACAGTATTATTAATTACGTATTGAGTGAATTGATCGGCTTGATTAATACAAAGTGCTCTTATAATATACGCTCCAAAATATAGATGGATTAAAAGTTTAAATTTATGGAAAAAGTTCTTACTCTACTTTTACTTAGCGCATCATTCAGTAGTTTTGCAGATACCCCTTATATTGGTGTTGACTACATGATGAGTGATATCGAAATAAGTAATGAAAACGCGACCCCTAAAGGTGCATTGATACGTGCTGGTATTAGTAACAATAACATGGCTTTTGAAGCGCATTACCTAGCATCAAACACAAGTGATAATATTTATAATACAGAGTTAAATTTAGACAAAAGCTTAGCCCTATATTTTGTTATGCAATCTGATGTAGTCAATGGCTTTGGTCTGGACGTTTCATTGGGTTATGCAAAAAATCAAGTTGTTGTGTCTAATCCTTCCACATCAATAAATGGTGATTATAAATATGATGGTTTTTCTTGGGGAGTCGCAATGCACCAGCAAATTCCTTATTTAGAAAACACTCAAATAAGACTTGGTTATCAATCCCTTTTCAAAGGTGATGATATTGAAATAACCGGTTATACCTTAGGCTTTGTTTATCACTTTTAGTTATGTATGAAAGGAAGCAATAGAAATATGATTAATACACACAGTTTTTTTAAATTATCTGTAACCGCATTATTTATTATCAGCGTTACGGGTTGCGGTTCTGAAAGTGATACAACGGACCTTGCAAAAGCAATACAGTTAGACAAACTTCGTTCTGAAGGCACCATTATAGAATCTGTTAAGATAGTTGGAGATCAACAACGCTTAAAGCCAGGTGAGACATTACAATTAAGTGCTACGGGTATAGATAGTAATGGTGACACGCGCGACATTACTAGTGAGTTAACCTGGGAGTCTAACGATCCGACTATTGCAACTGTAAATAGCAATGGTGTTGTAAATGCGGTTTCGAGTACTACAGCAAACCAAGGGGCTGTATCTATCACAGGAACTACCATCAATGATATCTCAGGTGAAGGTGAGGTTTCAGTAAGTGATGTCGCAGTCACTGAAATTAACTTAAAAACAGCCGCTTCTAACATTGATTACATTAATACATGTATACCTGCGCAATTATCAGCCGATCTTACCTATGCTGATGGATATACATCTTTAAATACCATTAGAGGTTTAAGTTTTGCTGTTGATAACGGCAGTACTGCAACAATCAACTCTGAAGGCTTATTGTTTACATCCGCTCCTGATGTTGAAGATACAACTATTACAGCTAAAATAGACAATGTTCTTGGTAAGCTGACAGTGAAAGCAGATCCTAAAAATTTAGAGTCTATCGATATTTTAGTTAATGATGAGCCAACTGAAGAGATCAATCTTAATATTGGCGATCGTATTCAAGTTAGTGCAATTGCCTCTTTGGTAGCTCAAGAAGCTAAGACTATTAATGACACTATTACTTGGTCGCAAGTAGGAACCCGTTATATTGGTATAACAGATGAAGGCGAAAACAAAGGAACGCTTGTTGCGCTCAAATCTGGTGAAACTCAATTAATTGGCAGCTGTGGCAACAAGCAGAAAATTATTACAGTAACAGTCGATGGTTCTGATGATTTAAATGATCTTCAAATAAATGATGGCAGTTCAGTATTAACTATGACCCCTCTTGGTTCAATTAATCTCACACTGACGGCTAATGGCAGTGATGAAACTTCAAGTGTGAATGTAACTGAATTTGCTGATTGGAGCATTAATGGAAGCAGTTTGGTAACTACAAAATTAATTAGCGCAGGTACAGAGAATGCGGTTTATAGATTAACCAGTAAAACGAATAGCGCTGGTAGTTTTATTGTTTCAGCGACCTACGATAATCAAGTAAGCAGCGTTCAGGTAAATATTGAATAAATAACCCTTCTATATTTGTGGATGCTATTTAAATTATTTAACTAGGGTCTGTTGGTCTTTTAAGATTAGATTTGTAGTAATCTGTTTGGCATTTAGGCAATAATGCTGCATCAATGCCAAACAGGCGCTGCCCATGAGCTCTTCCCTAGGGTGGATTTACTCTTTGTTGCCCACTGAATGTAGGTAAGGAGCGTTAGCAAGACGCGAAAACTTTGCTCGGACTTACTTATTCTTACATGGATGTAAGCCAGTAGAATAACGCATGAGCAGTTATCAACTGCTCACGAGGTTACAAACCTCGCGCCACGATTAAAAAGACCCTACATGCTGCTACTACCTATCAGACTAAAAGTTAGTAAAACTAATGCCCTACCCCTTGATATATATTAAAGTGTTACTTTTGTTTTTCATTAAGTAGCTCTCCATGTCTTTTTTAATTAAACATAAATACACCCTCTATGGGGTGCTCGCTATTTTACTTTGGAGCAGTTTAACTGCTTTTGTTCGTGATTTATCGGAGTTATTTAGCCCAATTGGCGGTGCTGCTTTGATTTATAGCGTCAGTGCGATTTTTTTAATGCTTGTCATGGGTGTACCAAAGCTAAACAATTATCCAAAGCGCTATTTAGTCTTTGGTGGCAGCTTATTTGTGATTTACGAAATGTGTTTGGCTTTATCGCTTGGCTTTGCAAATAGTCGCCAGCAAGCGTTGGAAATGGCGATTATTAACTACCTTTGGCCAGCGTTAACCATTTTATTATCGATTATTGTTAACCGCATTAAAGTAAGCGCATTAGTCTACCCCAGCATACTGATTGCGTTTTTAGGCGTTGCATGGTGCATTGCAGGTGATAGTGGTTTATCTGTGGAAGTATTAACCGCTAATATTAGTGACAATCCAGTAACCTACTCCATGGCATTTGCAGCGGCGTTTATTTGGGCTGTGTATTGCAGTGTAACGGTTAAACTTAGCGAGGGTAAAAATGCCATTAGTGTATTTTTTGCAGCCACGGCAATCTCTTTATGGATAAGTTACGGATTGAGTAATGAACCCAGCTTTGAGCTTAGCCTAGATTCTAGCTTTACCTTAGTATTAGCAGGCGTGTTTATTGGTGGAGGTTACGCACTATGGAACCAAGCAATCATTGGCGGTAACCTAGTGTTGTTAGGTACCTTGTCTTACTTTATTCCTGTGTTATCAACACTATTTGCCTCTATTTACTTATCAATATCGCTCACCAGCGTATTCTGGCAAGGCGTTGTGTTAGTTACATTAGGCTCATTAATGTGTTTTATTGTGACCCGAAAAATCAAGCTAACTCAATAAACCAAGGAATAATTGCACAGACCGAACTCCCCTCAGACGTGCATCGTATTTTAAAGTGATACCATGAATTAACTATAAGATTCGCTTTAAATAAAATGCCATTAAAGAATAAGTATTTAGTCATCTCTTCAAATAACTTTATATAAATCAACAAAACTCACCCGTCTAATAAGCCCTTGCTCACTAAAGACAATAGATACTGAGTTAAAAATATTATGAGTCTGCTTATATCTTTAAGTCTACAAGTGCTTCGCATTTAATGCGAGTTCATTGCCTCCAAAGCTTAACACCTAACAAACTAAAGTATTAATTTTAAAACTAAAAGTAAAACTTATTGATTGCACATGGAGAAAAATGATACAACCGCGTACCTCAATTGTGTACTACAGATTGAGATAATCATTATCAAAGGAAAGTTATGAAAATATATACATTTATTTTGGCCTTACCGCTATTAGGTATCACCGGCTTTGCAACTGCACATTCCCAGCAAGAACGAACGTTTAAACCGCAGCCTGCTATTGTAGAGCGCGTAATGCATCACGGCGTAAACCAATACAGTAATAGCAAGGCACCTGTGGCACAATCACAAAAAAAGCCGCAACAGCTACCTCAACAAACGCCAATACAGCAACATATTACAACGAAGAGAATGTTAAGTCAGGTAATGGCCGTTAGTTGTGACTTGAATGCCCTTGCTGTTGCAAATCCCATGACGGTTATTGACGAAGTAAAGCGCCAAGGTACACGGTGTATCAACGAGTTATTCGCTGCAACCGATCTTCAACCACAGATTTTTACCACCGATAATATGATTGCTGTAGCTAACCATGCTAACTCACTTTCACAAAGTTACACTGGTGGTGGCAATGAGCAGATCGAAGCTTTATTTTTATATTTGCGAACCGGCTTTTATGCAGAGTTTTATAATGACTCTATCGACTTTCCTGCATTGGTAACACCTAGCGTTGCAGATGCCATTGATGCCTTTGTAAACAATCAACATTTTTATGATAACAACGATGACCATGGTAAAACACTGTCAGAAGTCATTATTACAATGGATAGTGCTGAACAACAACATCGTTATCTTGAAGTTGTTAAGCAATGGCTAACGCGTTTTGATAAAAGTTATGCGAGCAGTTGGAATATGCGTAATGCAGTTAATGGAATTTTTACGTTGCTATATCGCGGGCAGTGGAATGGAGAATTTGTAACGTTAATAGCAAACGATAAAGCTTTAGCAATAAAATTAAGTGAGTTTACGCAAAAACAATGGTTAATTGGATCTGACGGAGAGTTTTTAATAGTAAATGCAGCAAGTGAGCTTGCGCGCCTTAAAAAATATTCTAAAGCAAGTATTCAACCTGATGTAGACGCAGGCTTAACTAATATTTTTAATACCTATCAAAGTTATGGCTATGGTGATGCCGTGTGGCTTGGCGCTGCAGACATTGTAAATTATTACACTGATTGCAGTAAGTTTGGTGTTTGTAATTTTGTAAATACACTCACTCAACAAGTACTTTCCCAGCAATATAATTGTAGCAACACCATAAAAATCCGTTCACAGGCGATGACAGCAGCTCAACACGCTGCAGCATGTGATGCAATGCAGGCTGAAGAAGGGTTATTTCATACTAAATTAGCCACAGAAAATATGCCTGTCGCGAATGATTATAACCGTTTTTTATACGTAAATATTTTTGATAGTAGTGACGACTATAGCAAGTATGCCAAAGCCATTTTTGGTATTAATACTAATAATGGCGGAATGTATTTAGAGGGCGATCCTTCTGATACTGATAACGAAGCCAACTTTGTAGCTTATGAAGCAAGCTATGCAAAAGCGGATCATTTTGTATGGAATTTAGAGCACGAATATGTTCATTACTTAGACGGTCGTTTTAACTTATATGGTAACTTCAACTCACCAACCGAAGACATTGTATGGTGGTCTGAGGGTGTCGCAGAATACATCGCGAATCAAAATGATAATGAAGCGGCAATAAATACCATTAAAAATGGACAGCGCTTTACCCTGCAGCAAATATTTGCCACTAACTACGATGGTTTTGATCAAGATAGAATTTATCGTTGGGGCTATTTAGGGGTACGCTTTATGTTTGAGCGCTACAAAGAACAACTCAACGCTATGCTCAAGGACACACGTCAAGGAAATTGGCGTGCGTACAAAAATAAAACCCAACATTGGGCTAATAACTATGAAAATGAATTTGTGCAATGGTGCGATCAGTTGGTATATGGTTCGCCGTTAAATATTGCACCGAGTGCCAATATAAATGGCCCATATTCGGGCCTAGAAAATACCCCTATTACGTTCTCAAGTGTTGGTAGTAACGATAGCGACGGAAATATCGTAAGTTATACTTGGCTCTTTGGCGACGGTATTAGCAGCACAGATGCCAATCCAATACATACTTACACGCAGTCAGGTCAATATACCGTATCATTAACCGTCACTGATAACGATGGCGACATTGATATGAAAACAATTATCGCAACCGTAACTGAAAATACTCAAGGCAATAAACAAACGCTCATAAATGGTCAACCCCTTTTTATTTCTCAAAAGCAAAACACCCAGTTACAGTTTAATTTTGACGTCCCTTTTGGCGCTAGCGAATTAACATTTAGTCTAAATGATGGCTCAGGGGATGCTGATTTATACGTCAGTTATAACTCAGAGCCAAGCTTATCTCGCTATGACTGTCGCCCATACCTTGAAGGAAATAACGAACAATGTATTTTCAATCCTGCCCACGTAGGAAACTATCATGTAATGGTAAACGGTTATAATAACTATGATAATGTAAAGCTCATTGCATCATATAAAGAAACGCGTAGTTCACTGCCTGATGCATGTGCAACGTCATCAGGGCAAAGTAAAGGCCGCCTTAACGATGGTGAAGTCATATGTTTAAGTAACAGTGGTCCAATGTGGTTTGCCATTGCAGATGTAAATAGTCAGTCAGGTATTTCAATAACATCAGCAAATGGTAGCGGTAATATTGACTTAAGTTACTCGAATAGTACTTGGCCAAATGGTAGTAACGAGATTGCAAACTCTGCCAATAGTGCGAATAACGAGTGTATTTTCATTCGTGATCAGGAGCAATTTTGGGGGTACCTAAAAGTCTCTGGAAACAGTGAGGGCGCAAGTCTAGTGGTTGACTTTAATAGTACTGGTTGCCGATAGTATAAATATTTTTTAAAGCGAAAAGCCGATTTGCTTTTCGCTTTAACCATTTAATTAGCTTGCTAATCGCAGTCCCAATAGCACTAACATCACAATGTTTGCAATCACACTTATTAAAAAGAAGTAACTACGCGGGCTGGGGTTTTTCTCGGTGGCGATTGCGTAATACAGTGCCATATGAATTAAGCGTGCAATCACATATACCCATATACATATTGCAAATACCGAGCTGTGGTAATTCATCACAAAAGCAAATAAAACCGTTCCTATAAATAGTGCACTGTTTTCTAAGGTGTTATGAAAAGTACGATGCGCTCTAAATATAAAGCTCCCATGAGATAGCTCTTTATCAATTTTACCTGGCACTGCACCAGGTTGTTTAGCCTTACTAAACGTCGCAACGGCCCACTGAACTAACATCATAATTAAGTATAGGTAAAATGCTACAAACGCAGAATGTGCAATATCGGTCATTGTTTTTTCCTTTGTGTTGTTATTAGAATAATAGTTAAAGCAACTATTAAGCCAAATTTAACCAACTGATATGCATATAAATTATTTTACAAAATATACATTTTTTGTAATAGATTCCTGCTTTATATAAAAATTACGGTGTTTATGTAATGTATATTAAACTTTGACATGATATTAATACTAATTACGTATTTTATAAATTTAACTTGAGCATTTATTCTAATTGTTGTTTTATAGATGTTACTAAAAATGGAACGGCGGAATTTTTATGAAAAATAAAATAACCAAATCTTTAGCTACGGCGGCATTATTGAACTTTATATCAGTACCTGCTTTTTCAGCTCAAGATCATATTGAAAATGCAGAAAGCTTGGTACAGCAAGCTCAATACAAAAACGTAGCAACTATTAAGCGTAATTTCGCAAAGCAAGTAGCGCTCAATTATTCAGTGTTGAATGCTGATTTAAAACAATCAGTAAATAAATATAACTTAGTCTTAAATGCTGATCAGTTATCAACAGTAGCACGGCATACACAACGTAATATAAGTCAGGCAAATAGTGCCTTACAACAGCTTAAAGGCTTACCTAACAATACAGGAAGCTTGTTACAAGTGCGTTTAGCTAGCGAAACCATGCTAACTGATTGGCAACAAGGTGAAAACCCTTTATTCGCATTTGCACCCGCTGGTGACGATAGCCAATGGAGCGAGATTGAAGCGTTCGATCAGTTTGGTAACATTCATTATTTAAGCGTAGACCAAATGCCAACTCAACCTGTTTTTATTGTCGAATTAGATCAGCAAAAAGTACAGGGTGCGGGTATTGCAGTAATGAAAGGAATTTTGTCAGCTAACAAATTCAGCAAAAACATGGTTAGCCCACAAAATCAATTAAATAATGATCAGCCATTACAAACTAGCGTGCTGAAAAAAATACATTTAGAGGATGATAAAGAACCTTGGATTTCAGGTAAAGCAGAAGTCTATGCCATCGTAACGGGGATCGATCCTAGCAGAGATGAACCAATATTAGATATTGTTGATTTACCTTATTTAGATCATGATAAAACCAATTACAGCCCTAATCAGGTTTTAATTCATTGGCAACGTTATCGTTGGCAAGCTGTCGATTTGCTTTTAATGGAGCAAGATGACAACACAAATTATAAAACCTTAGCAATGAAGTTATTAGAAATATCAGAGCAAGTAATGGCAAGCATCCCTGATTTACAAGCACAGGGCTATACTATTATTCCTAAACTCACTAATGAGTTACTTAAAGCAATGCCTGATGAATGGTTTACCAATAATGATGATTATGTCGATGTTTTTTACACACTGTTTGAAAACAAAGAGTATCAAGGTTACAAAGGCGCAAGTAGTAATGCCACCATTACCTTGTCACCTTTAGAGATAAATCCTCGTCAGTAAATAACGACTCGCCACTGTTTGGCTTGGTAACTAAACAGTGGTGAGTTAATCATTATTCCCGCAGTTTAAGCGTAATACATACAACGCCGTGATCGGTACTTAAATCGTCGCGCTCAAACTCAGGGTTAATTAAATGACGATCGTAAGTATGATAATTGCTTACTTCAAAAAAACTGTCGTCATAGCCAGAATCAAACTCACAAGACAGCAAAATATAATCAAGCACAGAGCTGCTCGCGCCAAAGTAATGTGTTGCTTTTCGTAGTGGTTTTAAACCTCGATTATCTTTATCGGTAATACCTTTTATTGGCTCATTAGGTACTTCATCAAGCTCGCAATCATCGTTTAACTTTGTAAATAACTGCCACGCATCGTTAAGACAATATTTTGCAAGGTAAGTTTTACTATCAAACGTAGGGGCAAAACGCAGTGTATTGGTTAGTAAATGGCTTAAAACGCCATCAGCTAGGTCGTTATTAAAATCTCCCATTAATATCATAGGCTGTTGCCTGGCCTCACGACGGCTTATCATTTCTATCATCAGCAATGTTGCTTCACTACCGCGCTGAATAGTTGAGCCCCAGCCACCCGCTACATTTGCTTTTAAAATTTCAATAATGTTTTTTTCAGCGGTTAGTTCTTTATTATTTTCATCAATCTCAATTGATGGCCGTTTAGATTTAAAATGCACCACATAGCAATCGGTATTACCGATATGCGGCAAATTTATTGTGGCTCTAAGAACTTTACGACTAAAGGCAAAATCTTCAGTTAAACCTAAAGTACTGGCAAGCTCATAGTCGTGTTTTACGCTCGCTACTTCAACAATGGGGTATTTTGCTGCTATTGCCACAACGGGGCGTTTATAAATAAAATCATCTATTACCTGTGGCTCATCCACCACAGCAAAGTGCGCATAACCTTGCTGCTTTACTAATTCTCTAAGCGACTCAATGCTAAACACTTCCTGAAAGCCAATTACATCGGGCTGATGCTCGGTTAAATAATCAATAATCCAGCGCTGTTTTTTTGCCCATTGCTCTGCGGTATATATCCGCTCAAACTCATAATAAGCATTAGGTGGTTCAAGATAATTAAACAGGTTAAATGTGGCTATTTTTAATGTTGAATTAGTTATTATCATCTCAGAGGATTGTTCTGAGTTATCAGTTAAAGGGGATGTATTACAGTCGCTAATAATGGTCGCCTTTGAAAGTTTATATTGTGTGCTATTGTCAACATCATATAAGATTTTTGCTTGGTACCAAAGCTTGATAATAATTAACACTGATCAAATCGTGCAAAGTTTAAGCAAACGCACCGTATCCCCTTTAAATTTATATACAAGTTGGTATGCTACGCGACCTTTTTTAACATATGGTTAGCAAAAAAAGGCAAAGCCAAGGGGCGGCTAATGCTGCAAGGCACTTAGTATAAGTGGCAGCAATAATTACAGGCATCGCGTTATAAAACGTTAGGTGTAACTTTAAATAGCAATATAAAAAACACTATTAGGGTCAAACTATGCGATTAGGACCAGGACTACTCGTCACCGCTGCCTTCATTGGACCAGGGACTATTACCACCGCGAGCGTAGCGGGTGCAAACTTTGGTTTTGCACTAATATGGACGCTACTATTTTCAGTAATTGCCACCATATTATTACAATCTATGGCGGCGCGCCTAGGCGTAGCCACCGGGCAAGACTTAGCACAAGCACTAAGAGCCCATATTGAAACTCCCCTATTTAAATCTCTTGCTATATTTTTAGTGATCAGCGCCATTGGTGTTGGCAGTGCCGCCTACGAGGCTGGTAATTTAAGCGGTGCCAGCATGGGATTAATTGAAATATTCCCTCAGGTAAATGCCCAACTTTGGACACCACTGATTGCATTTTTAAGTGCCGTATTACTGTATAGCGGTAAACACAAAGTTGTTGAAAATGCGCTTATTTTACTAGTGATTTTAATGAGCCTAGTGTTTATCTCTACGCTTGTTATGGCGGCTCCCTCGCTCAGTGACATATTAGCTGGTTTTGTTCCTAGCATGCCAGAGGGCTCAGTTACCACAGTATTAGCATTGGTAGGTACGACCATAGTGCCATATAACTTATTTTTACACTCAGGGGTACTGGCTGCTCGCCATGACAGCAAGAGTGACAAACAAAAAGTAATTAAAGAAACCAATATAGATACGGGCGTGTCTATCACCCTAGGTGGTGTGATCACCTTAGCTATTTTATCAACCGCATCAGTAGCGTTTTATGGCACCGATGCAGGGCAAATAAGTGCTGCCAATATGGCGGTACAACTTGAACCCTTACTAGGTGATGCCGCCCATTACTTTTTTGCTATTGGTTTATTTGCCGCAGGCTTAACCAGCGCTATAACGGCTCCCCTTGCCGGCGCTTACGCCGTATGTGGCATGTTAGGTTGGTCAAATAAAATGGATAACACTCGCTTTAAAAGCGTTGCCATTGTTATTTTATTATTTGGTGCTGCCGTAGCATCTCTGGGTTTAGACCCTGTCGCAGTGATAATTTTTGCACAAGCCGCTAATGGTTTATTATTACCAATTGTAACTGCCTACCTTGTTTGGCTCGTAAATCAACGCTCTGTAATGGGTAAATACACTAACTCAGTACTGGTAAACCTACTTACTTTACCAGTGTTAGTACTTATTTTTGGCTTAAGTGGTTATAAACTTTTTAGTTTGATTTTTTGATATCACTACGCAATTCTTACACACAAAAGCCGCTGTATTTATAGCGGCTTTTTACATTACAGACCAATACGGACTTAAAAACCGTGATGCTCTGCCTTTTGCTTATTTGCCTTAATGAGTTTTGCAAATACATAACCCCCTACTGCACCTGCACATAATTGCGCATAAAACCCCCAGCCTCTTGCACCCGCAATAATAGTAATATTCATAATAGATTCAATAGCAATTAACGCTGTTGCAAACGCTACAATACCCGCAGTTACAAATAATTTTACCCCCTGATTTTTAAGCTTTTTCGCGATAAACCAAGTCACAAAAAATGCAAAACTCAATGCAATGGCTATAATAGCGCCGTAAGTGGGTAGTAATCCGAGCCAATCTTCAAAGGTTAAATTAACACGATCATTAAAGCCCACCACGACACCTACATTAACTAATTGATTGACAACGTATTGGCTATGAAACAAGCTAGCAAGAGTGAATGTAAGTAACCAAGAAACTAAAAATGAAGGGAGTGTACGTGTTAAAAACTGCATGGTTATCTCAACTTAAAATAAAACTTTTTCCTTACACTAGCAAAGGCTTGCAGGGTAAACAATCTCTACGTTGTATTACGCTACTCTCGCTTTTAACGTTTTCTTGTAACGTCAGTGCCGAATTACCAACACAGCAATATACTGCTAGTACCTTAGCAACAGATCTCAATTCACCATGGAGCATGGTTAAGCTCCCAAACGACATCTGGTTAGTTACAGAGCGTGATGGCCATGTTGTTATCATTAAAAACAATCAACAAAGCCGAGTTAAACTAGATTTCGAGGGCTTATACGTTGCAGGGCAAGGTGGTTTACTCGATATAGTACTTTCGCCAAATTACAGTGAATCAAAAGAAATAATATTCACTTATGCCCAAGGTGAGCTTGATGCAAACAGACTCGTTATTGCCAAAGCTAAGTTTGATGGTACGCAATTTTCAACGCCAAAAATTATTTATAAAGTTGCCACCGATAAGGGCACACCGCAGCATTACTCTGGCCGGGCGCTTGTACTGCCCGATAATAGCTTACTGTTTTCAAGTGGTGATGGCTTTGACTACCGCGAGCAAGCACAAGTTATAACCAGCCAATTAGGTAAAGTGCTACGAATTAATTTAAATGGCACTATTCCAAGCGATAACCCGTTTATTAAACATGAAACCCCTACCGCGCATGCCATTTATTCACTCGGGCACCGTAACTTGCAAGGCTTGGTTTATGATTACGATACCAAGCAAATCATTAGCCACGAACACGGCCCCGCAGGCGGTGATGAGCTCAACTATTTAAAGGCTGGCACCAACTACGGCTGGCCAGTAATCACTAACGGCGACGATTATTCACAAGCACGTATTTCGCCCTTTAGAGACTACCCAGGCATGGCTAAACCAACCGTAGATTGGACTCCCTCAATTGCGCCATCAGGCATGGCATATTATGGCTCTAAGCATGCAGCCTTCCCTTCACTGCAACGCCACGTGCTTATTACTACATTGGTCGATAAAAAGCTCTACAGCGTTAATTTAGCAAATGATGAGTTCTCCCAATCACATATTTTCCCAGAGGCTAAAGGCAGGCTCAGAGATGTGTTTGTTACTGCTGAAGGTAATGTAGCGATATTAACCGATGGCAAAAAGGCAAAGCTGATGCTGGTAACGCCAAATTAGTCATTTATTTTAACTTATGAAAATCAAAAAATGACTGAGTTATTTGAATTGGTTGCTCTAATTGGGGGTAATGGCCTACCCCTTTCAATTCAATAATATCTGGATTAATGATTAATTCGCGATAACGTTTAACCATATGACGACCCGAAACAGGGTCGTCCATACCGCAAATTAATCTCATGGGTAAATCTGCTTGTTGTAAAGCGCTCACCCAACGAGCGCGATGTAATTTACGCTCTGTGATGTAATAAATCAGTTTTGCCATAACTGGCTTGCCCTGTTTGTATTCAATTAACTGCCACAATTCGTTTAGCTCTTTTTCAGCAAGTGGTATAGAACATATATTGTCAAAATTACGCTTAAAACTTTTATAGTTCGCAAGTCGCGACACAAATCCGCCAAGTGGACTAAGTAGCAACTTTTGCAGTAATACCGGTTTATGTGTTTCAGGGAATAGCCCACCGTTGAGAAAGCAAACGCTTTGTATTTTTATGGCATATGGCTCATTTAAGTTGCTTCGAGCAAGTAGTTCCTGCGCTACCGTATCACCGTAATCGTGGCTTAAAATATGCGCTGCTTTTACATTAAAAAGCTGTAAAAAATGAGTCAGTAAATCCGCTTGCATGCTAATGGTGTAACGACTATTTTTTGGTTTATCACTAAAACCAAAGCCCAGCATATCGAGGGTAAACACCTTAAAGTGTTGAGTGAGCGCAGCCCATTGATTGTGCCAATCCCAACTTGCGGTTGGGTAACCATGGATCAGTAATAAACACGGCGCGTCCTGTTTGCCTTGCACATGATATCCAATCTCATAACCTTGAAATTTAAACGTCGATTGGCTCTTATGCCACGAAGCTAATGAGTCAGTGATTATTGTAGTGTTGCTAATGACATTCATGACAATTTCTCCGCTTTAATAGGGGTTATAAACACATAAATTAAGTAACTACCTTAATTGAGGGTTCAAGTTGTATCACTTAAATAAGTAATAAAAATATACATAAGTCGATTATTTGCGGGTAGCCATTTCCATGACTAATATCATTTAAGATAGGACGACAATAACTAAATTAAGGAGTCAAAGTGAAAATATTGTCCGTTGACGATAACCCTCAAAATAGAAACATCATGGAAATTGCGCTTTCTAAGCAACACGATATTGCTTCATCTGATGGAACCGAGCCAATATTAGCACTAATGGAACAGCACCAGCCACAAGTCGTCTTAATGGATATTTTACTTAGTAATGGCCTTACTGGTTATGATTTAGTTGAACAAATAACTCAATCCGGTGAATACGATGATTGCGAAATTATATTTATATCCGCTTTAACATCAAGTGAAGACAAACTCACAGCATATGGGTATGGCGGCGATGATTATATTGCCAAGCCAGTAGACTTTAAGGAACTTAACGAAAAATTAAAGCGTGTTGAACTGCGTATTACAGAGCGAAATAATCTAAAAGAAATGTACGATGTTGCCTCTACAACTGCTTTTACGTCAATGCAACAAGCAAGTGAACTCGGAGAGTTAGTCTCGTTCTTTACTGACAACCTTGACGTAACCGATTTAGATGCATTATTTGCTAACGTACAGCAGTACTTTACCAATGCAGGCGCTAGCTGCTGTGTAGAGTTTAGGGTAGCAAACCAATATCACCAATTTCCAAAACAAACTATTTCTGAACTGGAAAAAGAAATTCTTGAACTAGGCAGAAGAGCAAAACGAATAGTGCCATTTAGCTCTAACCTATTATTTAACGCGCCTGCTTGCTCAATACTTGTAAAAGGAATAAATGCAAAAGACGAAGGCTTACTTGGACGGCTTCGAGATAATTTTGCTATTTTACTTACTATTATAGAAAGCCGAATGGAATTTATTGAGCAGCAATTAGAAAAAGCGACGATACGTCAACAAGCTTTAAACACCCTCAAAAGCCAACTCGCTGATGATTTTAGTACCATAAAAAAACTATGCTCAGAGCAAGATAAGCAAGTAAAAATACTCGTTAATGACTTATCTCAAGCTATACAATCAAAAATGATCACTCTAGGTTTAGATGAAGAGCAAGAGTCGGAGCTAGTCGGTTTAGTTGACGAAACGAAAGAAATTGTTGAGGAAACCTTAGTCCTGTCTTTTACACTAGAAGAAAAATTACAAGCCATAACAAAACGCTTAAAAGCAGTTGAATAATATAAGTACAATGTATAGACCAAGCTCGACAGAACCATAGAACTCTGTTGGGTGGCGCCTTCGGCTTAACCAACCTACCTTTAGACGTAGGTCGGATAAGTGGCTTTAATTACTCACCACCTGCTAACGGCTCTCTTGTTGTCAGTGTATCAGTACCAAAATCTAACACTGCTTGGTATTTTCTAAAAAATGGAGAGCCTAATAACCCATGTATTATTTTGTCACCACCAGCTACCTGAACATGGTCTAGGTTAAGTGAAACAAACTCTGTATTTTCATACAACTGCCCTGCTAATTCAAATTTTAAAACGTCTATTAAGCCCATTTCGTGGTCGGCTGTACCTAAGCCTGCGGCATTTTCTTCACTTAGTTTCTCTTGTATTCCAAGCTTTTTAATACATGCCCTATCTAAAACAGATGCACCCGCCGCTGTATCTAAAATTAAATTTACTTTATGTCCGTTGATCTCAGCCTGAATAATTTGATGACCAGTTTCTGTTACTTCAAATTTCAAACTTATGGTTTTGACTAATTCCATGAATGTTCCTTATTCTATATTTAGGTTAATTATCAGACACTATATTACAAACACTTATGAAACAACCCACCTTATAAATAAGTAAACAAATGGCTTTTCACCAACGCCTATATCGTAATTATAATATGCTAAAAATAACCCCCAAAAACGCACAAAACTTATATTGGCAAAGCAATATTAATTCACAAAGAGGATAACAGGCGCTGCGCTTTTAGAGGAAAATAACGGCTTAAATCAAGCCGCTTTGAAGAATTCAAGCTCTGATGTCTGAAGTCAAGATTTGACCCCTTTGGTACTCTTTTATAGTATCTGTAGTGCCCTGAACAAGCCTCTATGAATACATATCCGCTCGTTCATGTTAAGTCTGGACTCTTTATTGTTATACCTGAAAATGAAATGACTAGATTGTCTAGGTGCATTTCCTATTACACTAAACATAAATAGCATTTCTAAAATAAACTGAGGATCCCTTTTAGGGATATTTCCTGACTTTACTTCCTTGAAATATAATTCTTTAAACTCGTTAGGCCACATGGTTTGTTTTCTAGATTTGGTAAACAAATTTAGAATTAACTTGATTTCTGGGATTGCACCATGGATTTCATCTTCCATTTCAGTTCTGAGATAATTAGAGAAACCTTTACTTGATAGCTTTACAATATCTGGGTTAGCTTTGCCTTTATTTTTTTCAATTGCTAATTCTGCACAAATTTGTAAATACCTAACATAGTCTCGAGGCCTGTTTTGTGTTTGCCGTGTTATATATTCAAAGACAGAGGCAGATTTTTGATCTCTATTTCCATACTTAATTCGACCACCTTCAAATACTTGTCCCCAAGCTTGAGAAAACTCTAAACCTTCAGAGTCTTCGTCCAGAGCACGACTGATCCTAAATGCTAATAAATTCTTTAAACTCCCAGCATTCCAATCTAGATCAATTTTATAATCAGTCCATTTACCTTTGTCAGGGTCTTGTAATATATCGTAAATATCATCACGTAAGAAAACGATTGGAAAGACATTGCTATGTCTAAAGATAGAGCGGACATCTTGTACTGCTTTAAATAAACTAGTGAGAAGTTCGGTATATTTTTTATGGCTTTCAGCAACTAGCATATCTTTGTAGTCCTCATCTAGCTCATCAAATAATATTAAATATTTTTCATCACCAATTTTTGTTTTAATGAATTTTTCAAGAATCTCTACTCTTTTACTAATATCTAAGGGGGCATCATCTTTTTTTTCTTTATTTCCACCAACCCCAAAACCTGTTCCTAATACCTTTAAATCGAATTTAAACCCTGTCCATTTTGATATCGCTGACGGTAGAGCACTTTCTAAATCATGATCAAATAAAGAGCTTAATTTTTCTTTAGACTCCAAATCTAAGTTTTCGTTTGTTGAGAGTAATTTACAAATGGTTGAATAAATTAAGTACTTCCATAGAGTTATGTACTGATTCGGACTCGTATAGCCAGAGTCAGTAATTTCATATAGCGAATTAAATGGAAAATTTTTAAATGTTAGTTTTTGCGCGAAAACATCAAAATCAGAAATTTCGGATAAATACTCACTTATTGCTGTTTTACCCGTTCCTTTTCGTCCAATGACATAAGATTTTTTTCCTTTACTCAAACGATCAACAATTTTGGTGTAATAGAAATATCTATGACTATTTTCAAGTTTTGCTTCAAGTTTCCAATCTTCTATTTCTTCTAATAATTCTATTGTCATAATTATTCCAATTTATATACGACCAAATTTTGATAGAGTGCTAACGCTTTGCTAAGCGGCAATAAAATAGTTGGCTAAAATTAGCGAGGAACGAGCAAAAGCCAACTGTTTTTTGTCCGTTTAAGCAACTTGTTAGCAATTTTTACATCGTTCTGTGAAACTCTCTTGCATCCTCCCCTAGAGAGAACATTCTCAATGCTACAGCTTCTTTATCTTTATATATTGCTTGCAACCGTGCTTCAGTAAACGCTTTAAAAATAATAGTTTCCTTATCAAGTAGCTCTATTTCAAAAGCTGGGTCATCTAAATATTGATAAAAAAGTTTGCCATTTTCTTGAAAAACTTTTCGCTCACCATATGTGCCTATAATTATGTCGATATCTTTCTGGCTAGGCTGGTATTGATTCGATTTAGCTTTTACAAGCGGATAGACCCATTGATGCAAACTAAAGTTGCTACTCTTATTATTGATTAAGACGTTAAGCACCTCTGCATAAGCAACATTTAGCGCATTGCCACTGCTTGTTTCAATATTTGGTTTTACACCTTTCCTTTCCCAATTATCTTTTGTTCGAGGGTCAACAGGTCGTGTAGATGGTAAAGTGAGAATATAATCGTTATTGACTATTTCTGCACTTCTACCATGAGCGGCACCAGCAGTTACCTCTCCAACGATGGTTGCTCTAGTCAAACTTTGCATAGCATAGCTAAAACCTTCTGCAGCGGATGCAGAATTTCTGCTGGTGAGAATATAGAGTGGAGTATCTTTAAACCTAGGACCCGGTACATATGGCGACGTCCAATTTTGCGTTTGAGTTAACACACCGTTTTCACGTTGTTCAAAGGTTGATAAATGGACGGTATCTAAGTCAAAAAAGTAACTTGCTAAGGAAGTTACCATAAATGGGCTACCACCAAAATTGCTCCTTAAATCAATAATGATACCATCGGCATACTGTAAAAATTTCATCGCATTTTCAAGCGTCTCACCACCTAAATGACTGTCAGAGAACATTCTTATGTCGAGGTAACCAATATTTCCATCAAGCATTTCAACTTTTTTAAAACCATAGTTATCTGTCGGAGTCTCCATGGCTCGACTATCCGAAAACGCTTTAGTTTGTGCTGATGAACGGTATGTTTTCAGTTCATTTACCCATTGTGGGTCATAAACGACAGAGAGGTGTTTATCATTAGCAATTTTGTTTAATTCTAAAGTCATAAAATCAGCTATATCTTCAGCTGATTCTAGGCGACTACAATCAGAGAGAAATAGCTTGGAGCGCATTAACTTAGATAGCTTTGTTGCCGTATTTTGAATTACGTAATTATCTTCAAGTTTCTTAGCAATAATTTCTGACGCATCACGACAATCTGCCGCAGCAACAGAATTACATAAAACTAATGAGCCAATGGCGAGGGATTTTAGTGTTTTATTATTCATATTCTTCCTGAAATTTTATTATTGTTTTTTAATAACGTCCGAACACACCAAAAGGGGTTAAAAGATTTTCTACATGCCAAATTAAATTGCTAACGCCGCGCTAAGCGGACTAAAATTGTGGGTTATAATGTGTAGCGAAGCGAAACCTAACCCACTGTTTTAGTTGATCTTCACCCGATAAAGTGGACACCGTCCACGCTTCAATTAACTGCCAATTCAAACTCGGCAGGTGATTTATATCCTAAACTCGAATGCAATCTCTGTCTATTGTAAAAATAATTTAGGTAAACCTTTAATTTTGATAATAGTTTACCGCTGCTCTCAAATTTATTTCCTCGAATTAAATCTGCTTTAAGCGAATGAAAGAACGACTCGACTTCTGCGTTGTCAGTACAGCACCCAGGCCTATTCATACTGGCTTTGATGTTTTTGCTAGCCAAATACTTTTGTACAACGTGAGCACGGTATTCTGCGCCTCGGTCAGTGTGAAATAATACACTCTCTGTTGGCTGTCGTTTCTTTATCGCAAGCCTTAGCGCCTTTAACGTAAGGTCTGTTGTTTTGTTTTTACCAAACGCCCAGCCGATTACTCGACGTGAATATAAGTCGATAACCACAGCAAGGTAATGCCAACGAGCGCCGACTTTTAAATACGTAATATCGCCAGACCATTGCTGATTGATCCCCGTGGCCTTTTCACTATCTTTGCGTTTGTTTTCTATCTCTTTATAAAAGAACTTCACCTTCGCCGGTTTGCTGTAAGTCTTAAGGGCTCTGGCTCTTAAACCGTTTTCTCGCATTAAGCGGGCAACACGTTTTTGGCTTGTGTTTATACCTTCTTTTTTTAGCGCATGAAATACGCGTGGGCTACCATAGGTTTGATGATTTACATTGAAAACGTGCTTTATCTTCAACAACATATTAGCATCTGACAGCGCTCTAGCTGACACTGTTCTGTCACGCCAAGCATAAAACCCACTACGCGAAACATTAAGCCAAGAACACAAGTATTTTACACCTAAGGCTTGTCCGAATTTTTGGATGAATCCAAATCGTTCTGATGTACTTCCGCCAGATACCGTTGCCACTTTTTTAGCAGGTCATTCTCCTGCTTAAGACGCTCATTTTCTTTCTTAAGCTTTTGAATGTTATCCAGCTCTTTTTTTGTTGGGAATTTACTCATTGTTTCATTGTTGCTTTGATAGCGCGGTACGTTTTTAAACTTACCTTCTCGATACTCTTTTCGCCAACGACTAAGCATTAACGGATGAATATCTAGCGCCTCAGCAACGTCCTTTGACATGACATCGTCTCGTAAGCTTAGTTCGACTGCTTTGATTTTAAAATTAACTGGGTAAAACCATGTCTTTCTAGGTTGGGTATATCTAGGCATTTTAGCCTCCTCAAAGTGATGAGGAGGTGTCCACTAAAACGGGTGAGGAGCATTGTCCGTTTGAAGGTCTTGTTATATGCCGTATTATGCTAAGATATCAACCTTCCCATTTAACTGTTTACCGTCAAGATCTTTAAATTTACTTAAAACACCTGATAAAAAGTCAGTATTCTCACCAATGCTTTTTTTAAAATCTATAGATTTTTCAACTTGCCCAATTAAGTCTACTTTGATTTTACCTATTTTTTCGGGATCATTATTATATTGTTCAAGTACATTTAATGGTATAAATGGCACTACATCAAGTAAAGCACTTTCCCCTGATTTAATTAATGTATTAATTTCATCAATTGATATGTTTCTCATATCAATCTTTGTAGGTTGTGAATTATTTTGGTTTATGTTTTTTTCTACAGCAATAGATTCAGTCGGCATTTTATTGCCGCTAGCTGCTGTCGTAATGGAATAGTTTTGCCCTACATTTAAAATATTCATATTAATTCCTCATGTATTAATAGATATTTGATATTAATGCAAAAGGTGCACCATGTTAGATATTATACTAATGCCTATTTTAGGCATATAACGCCGCAAATAAACGGCAAAAATTAGTTGGCTATAGTTTGTGAGGCACGAACAAAGCCAACTGGTTTTTGTCCGCCCTTTTTAATTTGCCTTGTTATGTGTACTTTAGCTCTATAATTTCCAGAGCTTCAACTTTAAGGCTAACAGCTTTATTTTTTGCATCTGTTACTTGAGCACAAGATTCAGGATCATCAGAGTCAAACCATTCGAGGTGAGTCATAACCTCCATTGCGTTAGCTAACACAACATTTTCTGTTTCGTCCTCATAAACGATGCAAATAAATAGGATATTCTGGAGTGTTTTCCAATGCTCAATTGTCCTTGTACACATAACGCAAAGCTTAGCGGCGAGCGGATGCGAGTCCACAGCCTGCCGCAAAGCGGTGTATTTAAGGCTGTATTGCTACAGCGTTTTGTTACGTGAGTTCCTCGTTAATTTTTGAAGTGAGGACATGGTCTTCCCATTTATCGTTAATTCGCAGGTATTTTCTTGCAAGACCTTCTTTCTCAAAACCTAACGAATCTAACAGGTTGCCACTTCGTTCATTTGCGGGCATGTAAGTAGCCATAACTCTATTTAGCCCTTCGACAGAGAACATATGCTCAATTGTACTATTAAGTATTTCCTTCATTAGGCCTTTTCCCTCACTGGCTTTAGCAATCGAATAGCCTAAGAAGCAAGCCAAGAATGGTCCTCTAGCTAAACCCGTGAAATTACTTACACCTACGACTTTAGAGGTTTCTTTACAAATGGCCGAAAACTGAAAAGAATTTCCAGCTTTAAATTCATCTTGAGCTACTTTTAGCTGCTTTCTAAAATTTTGAACAGTGAAATAACCCTGCTCCCTTTTTGGCTGCCACTTATCTAAGTGCTCCCAATTCTCGAAGTAGTACTCAAGTAAGAGGTCAGCTTCAGATTCTTCTAATACTTTAATAAATGTTCTACTAGTTTCAATCAATTGCGACCACTCTCTATTTCACGTAACAATTTAATATCGACCCTAAGGGTCGTTTTTTACCCAACATTGGATCTGTAGTATCTTATCTATATTAATAACAAAATATCTTTTATTATTCTATATCAAATATATAACTAATTAACATTTTACTAGGAACCGACAAAAACAACCCATCGGGTCGATTTCTTGACTATAGGGGCATCCAAACTATAACTGTATATATATACAGTTATAGTTTTAGGGTATTTATGAAAACACAATCACCATTTTTGAATTACATTTCTGACTATATGTTAGTTAGACAATACTCACTTAGGACCATTAATACCTATTTAAAGTGGATTGCTTCTTATATTCATTTTCATAAAAAAAGACATCCTGCTTCAATGGGAAATAACGAAGTTGTCAGCTATTTGGACTACCTTGTGTTAACAAAAAACGTAGCGCCTAAAACTCAAGCCACTGCTTTAAATGCATTAGTTTTTTTATATAAACACATTATTAAAAACGAGTTATGTTTAGACTTAACTTTTATCAGAAGCAAGCGTCAGCCCAAGTTACCCATAGTGATGACGCCAGAAGAAGTTAAAGTGCTCATGTCGCATTTAAGTAAACGTTACTATCTTATTGCTGGGCTAATGTACGGTAGTGGACTAAGAGTGATGGAGGCTGTTCAGCTAAGGGTTCAAGATATTGACTTTGATTATAAGAGTATTCGAATATGGAATGGTAAAGGCAATAAAAACAGGATTGTGACGCTTGCCACTGAGTTAATCCCTTTACTTAGAAATCAGATCGCACAGGTTGATGAATACTTACAATTAGACTCACACAATGAGCAATATGCTGGCGTTTGGATGCCTCATGCACTTGCAAAGAAATATCCAGCTGCTAATACGTCTTTAGGCTGGCAATATTTATTTCCGTCTCATCAATTAAGTACCGATCCTGAAACTGGAGAAATAAGACGGCACCATTTTCACCAAACAGGCGTTCGCAAGGCGATTAAAAAGGCTGTAAGAATGGCAAAGTTAACCAAACTTATCACGCCACATACTTTACGCCACTCCTTTGCAACTCACTTACTACAAAGCGGAGCTGACATAAGGACCGTACAATCTCAGTTGGGTCACTCGGACGTTAAAACAACACAAATTTATACGCATGTTTTACAACAAGGTGCTAATGGCGTAATTAGTCCTTTTTCTAGGTTATAAAGCTGGTTAGAAAAGTACAAATTGGTCCTTATCAAAAATAAACGCGCTAAAGCACGCCCTTGTATCTACAGGTGAGCAGAAACTTTAATCTCACAGCTCGCTAACTTGCTAACTGAACCCTGGTCAACAAAAAAACCGCTGTTCGTTAAAACAGCGGCTTTCTTTCTTAAAGCTTATAGCTAAAAAATGACAGCTAGTACCTTAAGCTTTACCAATCACTTCAAGTCCACCCATGTATGGGCGTAATACTTCTGGTACTACTACTGAGCCGTCGGCTTGTTGGTAGTTTTCTAGTATGGCTACAAGTGTACGCCCTACCGCTAAACCCGAGCCGTTTAGTGTGTGTAAAAGCTCTGGTTTTTTAGCGCCTTCACGACGAAAACGTGCTTGCATACGGCGTGCTTGGAAATCAACCATGTTTGAACAAGACGAAATTTCGCGGTACGTGTCTTGCGCTGGTAACCATACTTCTAAATCGTAGGTTTTAGCTGCGCCGAAGCCCATATCGCCCATACATAAAATCACTTTACGGTATGGCAATTCAAGCGCTTGTAAAATTTGCTCTGCATGGCCTGTTAGCTCTTCAAGCGCTTGCATTGAATCTTCTGGTTTTACAAGCTGAACTAGTTCAACTTTATCAAACTGGTGCTGACGGATTAAACCGCGTGTATCGCGACCGTAGCTGCCTGCTTCACTTCTAAAACATGGCGTGTGCGCTGTTAAGCGAATTGGTAAATCGCTTTCTTCGTAAATTTCATCACGTGCGCTGTTTGTAAGCGGTACTTCTGCCGTAGGAATAAGGCTAAAGCCAGCTTGCTGCTCGCCATCATCGTTCACTAGGCCTAATGTGTGGAATAAATCACCCGCAAACTTAGGTAATTGGCTGGTGCCGTAAAGACTTGCACTATTAACTAAGTACGGTACATACATTTCTGTGTAGCCGTTTGTGTCTGTGTGGGTATCTAGCATGTATTGGGTAAGTGCTCGGTGCATACGTGCTACTTGGCCGCGCATTACGGTAAAACGTGCGCCACTAATTTTAACGCCCATTTCAAAGTCTAAGCCGTTTAGGTCTTGCCCTACATCAACATGGTCTTTAACTTCAAAATCGTAATTTTTAGGGGTGCCCCACGTTAAAATTTCTACATTGTCGTCTTCGTCAGCGCCTTCTGGTACCGACTCGTCAGGTAAGTTTGGAATTGCTAAGGCAATTTGTTTAATTGCTTCTAACACTTCATCTTGCTCAGCTTTAGCCGCATCTAATTCGCTGCCTAAGTTAGCAACTGCGTCTAGCAATGGCTGTGCGTCTTCGCCTTTTGCTTTTGCTTGACCAATGGCTTTCGCACTGGCGTTACGTTGACTTTGAAGTTCTTGCGTTTTTACTTGTAATGTTTTGCGTTTTTCTTCAAGTTCAGTCACTACCGCTACATCTAGTTCATAACCACGTGCGGCTAAACGTGCTGCAGTTTGTTCGACATCTTGACGTAAATATTTAGAATCTAACATGTTAGTTTTTTAACCTTTTTGCATTACTAGCTGAAGGCCCAGCCAAGCCATAAAAATACACACCATCACGTTTAAGATGATATTGAGGGCCATTTTAATAAAGTGACCTTGTTGTAATAACAACAACGAATCCATTGAGAATGTTGAAAAGGTGGTTAACGCACCTAAAAAGCCAATTCCGATGAGGGTTTTAGCGGGACTAACGGCAATAACCTGCTTATCGATTAAACCGTACAAAATGCCCATCAACAATGAACCCAGAATATTAACCGTCAACGTACCAAAAGGGAATCCCCTACCGAGGAGTTTTAGCATGGTTTCGCTAATAAAAAACCGTAAACAAGCTCCTGAGGCTCCGCCAAGGGCGATCATCATGTAAAGTTTAATCATGCTCATAACGTTTTACTGGGCTTTGTGCGTCGCGCTCTTTTAAATAATCGAGCTTTTGTTTAATTTTTTGCTCAAGTCCACGATCACTTGGCTGGTAGTATTGTTTGCCATCCATTTCTGGCGGTAGGTATTTTTCGCCAGCAGCAAATGCGCCTTCTTCGTTATGCGCATATCGATACTCTGCGCCGTACCCTAAATCTTTCATTAAATTAGTGGGGGCATTGCGTAAATGCTCTGGCACCGGGTAGCTTGGCTGATTTTTAGCATCGTCTTTAGCTTGGTTAAACGCCATATAAACCGCATTGCTTTTAGGCGCACTAGCCAAGTATAAGGTGGCCTGTGCAATTGCACGCTCACCTTCACTGGGGCCAACTCGTTGGAATATATCCCATGCGTTTAAAGCCACTTCCATAGCCCGCGGATCGGCATTGCCAATGTCTTCGGTGGCAATCGCTAATAAGCGCCTTGCAACATACAGCGGGTCGCCGCCACCGGCTAATATTCTGCAGTACCAATAAAGCGCGCCATCGGGCGAACTGCCTCGCACTGATTTATGAAACGCCGAAATTAAATCGTAAAATTCATCGCCGCCTTTATCGTATTTGGCTAAATGCGTAGGGAGTACTTGGCTGAGTACCTGTTCGTCAACATGAAATTGGCCGTTTTGCTCAGTGGTTAAATCGACTGCTTGCTCGAGTAAATTAAGCACTTTACGAGCATCGCCACCACTTGCTTGGCATAGCGCCTGTTTGGCGTTATCTGCAATCACGATGTGTTTTTGGCTTAATTGCTCATCTTGTTTAAGTGCACGCTCTATTACTGTGTATAAATCGCTTTCCTGCAAGGATTTTAAAACATACACCCTTGCACGAGACAAAATCGCATTGTTAAGTGCAAAAGAGGGGTTTTCGGTGGTGGCGCCTACAAATATAAAAGTGCCATCTTCAATGTGGGGTAAAAAGGCGTCTTGCTGAGATTTATTAAAGCGGTGTACTTCATCAACAAACATTAAAGTACGCTGGCCGCGGCTTTGTAAGTTATCGCGCGCTTGGGTTACGCTATCGCGAATATCTTTTACGCCCGCCGTTACAGCCGACATTTGAATTAGTTCAGCATCGGCATGGTTAGCAATAATTTGCGCTAGCGTAGTTTTACCTACCCCCGGCGGGCCCCATAAAATTAAACTATGACAACGCCCTGCAACAATGGCTTGATGCAGCGGTTTGTCGCTACTTAGTAAATGCTGTTGCCCTATGTAATCGTTAAGCGATAAAGGGCGCATACGCGCAGCGAGTGGGCGTACATCGGGCCCAAAGTTAAAACCTAAATTACTCACCGTTACTCTGATCGTCTATTTCTACACCCGCTGGCGGGGTAAATTCAAAAGTTGTTTTATCAAGCTCAGTATTAACCTGTGCATTGCTAAATGTAAACGCAGATAGCTGGCCTGAGTTATCTTTAACCACCAGTTTTGCAAGCCCCTGTTCGTTATCAGCAAAAGTAATATCAAGCTGCTCTACTTGGCTTTCTACGCCTTTATTTGGGGTAATGCTAAAGCCTAAGTTAGTAGCGAGCACGCTGTATTTTTCCCATTGCGCAGGGTCTTTAGAGGTGAGCAATATAAACGGTGTAGAGTCAATTAAACCGCTGGTTTTCATGATGGTTACTTGCTCAGCAAAGCTATCAAAGTAATAGGTTTTATCGCCGTTTGACACAAATAACGTGTCGTCTGGGTTAGTTTGCTGCCAGCGAATCATCAATGGCTGTTGCAGCGCAATATTACCTTGGCCTTGCATTACCAGTTGGCCTTCACCGTCGGTTACGTTTTGTTTAAATTGTGCTTTAAAGCTTTTTAACGTTGATAACTTATCTTGTAATGCTTGGCTGTCGTCAGCAAAGCTGGGCATAGCCACTAAACTGCCCAATACTAATAATAAACTACTTATTTTTTTCATTAATTTGCTCCATTAGGTACTAATACATCGCGTGCGCCGTTATGTCCTGGTGCACTCACGATACCTGATGTTTCCATTTGTTCTACTAAACGTGCAGCACGGTTATAGCCTACACGTAATTTACGTTGCACTGATGATACCGAGACTTTGCCGGTTTCTATTACAAAGGCAACCGCTTCGTCGTATAACGGATCTGACTCTTCATCGCCATTTTCGCTGGCTTCACCTGGTAATAAAATATCTTCAGTGGCATCGCCATTTAAAATTTCGTCTATGTAATTTGGTTTAGCGCGGGCTTTCCAATCGTTTACCACGGCATGTACTTCATGGTCGTCTACAAACGCGCCATGCACACGCTCTGGCACACTGGTGCCTGGCGGTAAATAAAGCATGTCACCCATGCCTAATAAGTTTTCTGCGCCTTGTTGATCAAGTATGGTGCGCGAATCTATTTTACTTGATACCTGAAACGCCATCCGTGTAGGTATATTCGCTTTAATTAAACCGGTTATTACATCAACCGACGGACGCTGCGTTGCTAAAATTAAATGAATACCCGCAGCACGCGCTTTTTGCGCAATACGAGCAATTAATTCTTCAACTTTTTTACCAACAATCATCATCATGTCGGCAAATTCGTCAATAACCACCACAATGCTAGGTAACTTATCTAGCTCATCTGGGCCCTCTTTCATGCCATCGGTGTCTTTAAATAATGGATCCATTATTGGGTAGCCCGCTTCTTTGGCTTCCATTACTTTTTGGTTGTACCCTTTTAAGTTACGCACACCTAAAGCCGACATCAGCTTATAGCGGCGTTCCATTTCACCCACACACCAGCGCAGTGCGTTGGCCGCTTCTTTCATGTCGGTCACAACCTCACATAATAAATGCGGAATGCCTTCGTATACTGAAAGTTCAAGCATTTTCGGGTCAATCATGATCATACGAACATCTTCAGGGCCCGATTTATACAGTAAGCTTAATATCATTACATTAACGCCCACTGACTTACCTGAACCCGTTGTACCGGCCACTAATAAATGTGGCATTTTACCTAAGTCGGCACACACAGGTTGCCCTGCAATGTCTTTACCTAGCACCATGGTTAACGGCGATGGGTTTTGCTCAAACTTAGGTGCGTTTATCACTTCTGACAAACGTACAATTTCACGGTATTTATTAGGCAGCTCAATACCGATATAGGTTTTACCCGGAATAACTTCAACCACGCGCACACTAATTGCCGATAGCGAGCGCGCTAAATCTTTTGACAGCCCAGTAATTTTAGACACCTTAATACCCGGTGCTAAATCAAGCTCAAAACGAGTAACAACGGGCCCGGGGTAAACTCCAACCACGGTAGCTTGCACGTTAAAATCGAGTAATTTTGTTTCTACAAGGCGCGATACACTATCAAGCTCTTCTTGCGAAATTGGGTTTTTAGCTTTGTCTGGTCTGTCGAGTAAATCCAGTGATGGCAATGGCCCCGGAGGTGGCTCTTGCTCTAATAATTGCTCAAACTTCTCTTTGGCAGTTGGCGGCGGTTGAAACCCTGATTTTGGCTTGTTAATTGGCCTTGCTGGTGAAACCACTGTTGTGGCTGGTTTTTCAGATTCAACCACTGGGCTTTGGTCCAGCGCATTAAGCGCCGCTTCAGTGTCCATAGGTTCATCGTCTATGGCGCTAAAGCTAATTTCTTGATCGAGTATTTGGTCAAGCTCGTCAAACGGCATAAATTCGTCGTCTTGAGGGGCATTAACCTTAGTTGCGGGTTTATCGATTGCTTTGGGTTTGTCTGCTGTTTTACTAGCAAATTCAGGTTCTTGTTGGCGTGTGTCGTCTTCAAAATAGGCATCGGGTTGCTCGTCTTGAACTTTACCTGCAATGCGTTCGCGTTGCATCCAACCGCGAGCATAGGTAACCAAAAAGCGGTATAACCTAACAATTAAATCACCCAAGTAATCAACAAATTGTACCCACGACACACCCGTTAATAGGGTTAATCCTGCAAAAAAGAAACACAGCAGTAAAATAGAGGTACCGGTAAAATTAAACGCAGGCATCATCGCCGATGCAATCACATCGCCCACTACCCCACCGGATGAAAAATTATAAATATCGTCAAAATTAATACTGCTGATAGCGGTGGCTGAGGTAATAAACAGCGCAAAGCCAATAATACGTAATCCAAGTGTGGTGTAATCGAGTTGCAAAATACGGTGTGGCTGCTTAAACACTAAATAGCCAAGCAGTTGAATAGCCGCTGGCACAAAATAGGCAAGCCAACCAAAGGTAAGAAGTAAAATGTCGGCCACCCACGCGCCCGCCGTACCTGTGATATTTTGTACATTGGTAAACTCACCCGTTTGCGACCAAGCAGGATCGGCAGGATGAAAACTAATTAAAGCACATAAAATAAATACCGCTGCAAAGGTGCTGACGATCAGCCCCGTTTCTAATAGTCTTTGTACACCGTTTAGGCGCATAATTACCTATCCCTCATTATTATTTTTTACACTCACTTGGCAATAGAATACCTTAGCAGGAAATGTATTTTGATGCACTTTATCTTAACCATGATGGCCTGATTATGAACAAGTTTTTATTATTTAGTCGTACACTCATTAAAAAAGCAAAGTTGGCTGCAACGATAAAAGTATATTAAAGGCTGTTACTTTATCATTAAGCAACAAAAGGACGAATAACAACGCCTTCTTCACCTTTTACTTCTTCCATCACTACGTAGGTACGACTTTCACTCACATTGGGCAGCTTTAATAATATATCACCGAGTACCCCTCGGTATTCTGACATATCGTTAACCCGGGTTTTTAATAAAAAGTCGAAATTACCAGAAACCAAATGACATTCTATAATTTCCTCGTGCTTTCTAACAGCAGCACTAAACTCTTCAAACACGTCGGGCGATGTTTTAGTAATGGTTACTTCCACATACACAGAAAGCCCTTGACCAAGTTTGGCAGGATCCACCACTGCTTTGTAGCCTAAAATATACCCTTCTCGTTCAAGCTTTTTCACTCGCTCTAGACAGGGCGTGGCGCTTAGGCCAACTCGTCGGGCCAGTTCAACATTTGACAGGCGGCCATCAAGTTGTAATTCGACTAAAATTTTGCGATCAATACGGTCTAATAAGTTATGCATGGCTTTTTAGTTTTTTATTCTAATAAAATTAATTTTACAGATACTAACACTACAAAGAGCTTAAAAAAAGGTGAGACACACTACCCTAGCATGAATATAATAGTGGAAAATTTTTATCCCGTTCTAACAAGGCAAAATTATGATTATTGGTGTACCTAAAGAAATTAAAAACCACGAGTACCGTGTAGGTATGGTTCCTGCGAGTGTTCGCGAACTTGTAAATCACGGCCACCAAGTGATTGTTGAAACGAATGCTGGTATGGGCATTGGTTTTACAAATGATGATTATGTTCAAGCAGGCGCTGAAATTTTAGAAACAGCTGCTGACGTTTTTGCAAAAGCAGAAATGATCATCAAGGTAAAAGAGCCACAAGCTGTTGAGCGTGCAATGTTACGTGAAGACCAAATTCTTTTCACTTACCTTCACCTTGCACCGGATCTTCCTCAAACTGAAGACCTTGTTAAAAGTAAAGCAATCTGTATTGCTTATGAAACAGTAACTGATTCACGCGGTGGTTTACCACTTTTAGCGCCAATGAGTGAAGTTGCTGGCCGTATGTCTATTCAAGCAGGTGCACAAGCGCTAGAAAAAGCTAACCACGGTCGTGGTATGTTACTAGGTGGTGTACCCGGTGTTGAGCCAGCTAAAGTTGTTGTTATTGGTGGCGGCATGGTTGGTCGTAGCGCTGCACAAATGGCGGTTGGCTTAGGTGCTGAGGTTGTTGTACTTGACCGTAACATCGACGTACTACGTGCACTAGACGCACAGTTTGGTAACAAAGTTAAAGCTATTTACTCAACAGCTGATGCGCTTGAAAAGCACGTATTAGAAGCTGACCTAGTAATTGGTGGCGTGCTTATCCCAGGTGCTGCTGCACCTAAACTAGTGACTGCTGAACACATTAAAGCAATGAAGCCAGGTGCTGCTATTGTTGATGTTGCGATTGACCAAGGTGGTTGTATTGCAACCTCTAAAGCAACTACGCACGCTGATCCTACTTTCATCGTTGATGAAGTTGTTCACTACTGTGTTGCTAACATGCCTGGTGCTGTTCCACGTACATCGACGTTTGCACTTAATAATGCAACATTACCGTTCATCATTAACCTTGCAAACAAAGGTTACAAAAAGGCTCTACTAGATGACGCTCACTTCTTAAAAGGCTTAAACGTACTTAAAGGCCAAGTAACTTACAAAGAAGTAGCTGAAGCGTTCAACATGGAATATGTTGACCCACGCACTGCAGTAGAAAACGCGTAACTATTATTGTTACCGCTTATACCTAAGCCATCATTTAGGTATAAGCATTAAAAAAGCAGCTAATTAGCTGCTTTTTTTGTGTCTAAATCTTAGAGTCTGCGGTCAACAGACCCAAGTGTTATATAAATCGTTTAATAATAAAATCGACTTTTACGCGCTTAGCTTGACCAAGTAGCTTTTTCACTGGCTGCGGGTAATCGCTCATGGTTTCTAAATCATCAGGGCCGGTTAAACGACGACAATGTTTTAAAATTTCTTGGCGTTCATTATCAATATCGCGCATTATCGTTTGCTCAGGGTCTTCTATCAGAATACCATTTTCGATATCTAGCCCCCATGCACGCGGATTTAAATTATGCCCGCTAAGTAAATGCACTTTACGGTCACAACAAATCCCTTTTAAATGAAACGAGTTACTCTCGTGTTTCCACAGGTATACGTTTAAGTTGCCATTATCTATGTGGCGTTTTTGCGATTTTACAAACTTGTGCAAAATAGTTTCGTATAAATAAGGCAGTGCACCAATTTTACTAAATGGCTCGCTAGGTGGCAGGTAAAAATCGTTTGCGGTTTTATCGCCCACCACAATAGTAACCTGCTTACCTTGCTTTAATAAGCGACGTAAAGAGCGCATTAAAGGAGCCGGGAAATTAAAATACGGCGTGTATAACACCAATTCTTGCTCGGTGGTATCAAATAACGCTTTAATTAAGCGATTGAGCTCGTTATTACGACGGCCTAAACCCAAAAACAAACGAATGCCCATTGCATGAGTATTCAATTGTTGCGCACTTTTATAGCTTGCCGATTTAAGCTCACGCATAAGTTGCTTTTGTTCAAGTTTAAAGTCAGCCATGCGTTTAAGCGGTCGTTGATCAATTCTTGGAACCGCTTCAGAGCTCAATAAGGTTGATTCGATAAAATCGACTACTGAGTCACATAACTCGCTTTGCGAGACTAAAAAGTATCGATCAAGTCGGTATCGGTCGCTATATTGCAAATACACATTATTTAAACTGGCACCGCTGTAGAGCAATGTGTCGTCTATAACAAAGCCTTTTAAATGCAATACCCCAAACAGTTCTTTGGCTTTTACAGGGACACCATACACTTGAACGTTTGAATTAAATTTTTCTAAGCTGTCGCAATATAAGCTTGCATTGCCCTCTGACTTTTCTGCACCAATTAAACCACGCTGTGCGCGATGAAAATCAACCAGTACTTTTATTTCAAGCGAAGGGTTAGCTAACGATGCACTGTGTAGTGCGGCTAATATTTCACGACCCGCTTCATCATCTTGTAAGTAAAGTGTGGTGATATAAATTCGTTTTTTTGCGTTGGCAATTAAATCTAACAATTGCGTACGGTATTCTTGCGCATTGGTTAAGACGTTAACGTCTTTTGAAGTCAACCCAAATGCGGGTTTCTCTTGCCAAAATAACATAGTTGCCTATTCACTTAGGTCACATAATTAAGCAGTGACAAATCAAAATTAGTTAAAAGATAACAAAAAAAATCAGGCTGGTCATGAATTAACGTTGTTTTATTGGCTAACAGTCTATTTATTAGGCGGGCGCTACCTTTAATGCATTTACTAGTACACATTAATGAACAGCTTTGTAATTTGCGAAAAAAAATAATCTCATCTTTTATTTACTTCCTGCTTGTTTTTCTTAGAATCGGGCGCATTAAAACCGTATTAAACGTTTAGGAAAAGATCATGACTGAAGCAAAACATTGTAAGTTACTTATTTTAGGTTCGGGCCCTGCAGGCTACACAGCCGCAGTTTACGCTGCACGTGCTAATTTAAACCCTGTTTTAATTACAGGTATTCAACAAGGTGGCCAGCTAACAACCACCACTGAAGTTGAAAACTGGCCTGGCGATGCACACGGTTTAACCGGCCCTGCATTAATGGATCGTATGAAAGAGCATGCAGAACGCTTTGAAACTGAAATTGTGTTCGACCACATCAACAAAGTTGACGTATCTAAGCGCCCTTTCACACTAACCGGTGACCAAGGTACTTACACGTGTGATGCTTTAATTATTGCAACCGGTGCCTCTGCGAAATATTTAGGCTTAGAGTCTGAGACTAATTTCCAAGGCCGTGGTGTTTCTGCTTGTGCAACCTGTGACGGCTTTTTCTATAAAGGTCAAAAAGTAGCGGTTGTTGGTGGTGGTAACACAGCGGTTGAAGAAGCGTTATACCTGTCTAACATTGCTGATGAAGTTCATGTTATCCACCGTCGTGACAGTTTCCGTAGTGAAAAAATTCTTGCTGACCGCCTTGCTGACAAAGCAGCAAACGGTAACGTTGTAATGCACTATAACCGTACACTTGATGAAGTGCTTGGTGACCAAATGGGTGTGACCGGCGTTCGCATCAAAGATGTGGCATCAGATGCTACTGAAGAACTTGATTTAGCGGGTGTATTTATTGCCATTGGCCATAAGCCAAACACCGATATGTTTGAAGGTCAGCTAGAAATGAAAGACGGCTACCTAGTGGTTGAATCTGGTCTTAACGGTAATGCAACTCAAACAAGTGTGCCAGGCGTATTTGCTGCCGGTGATGTGTCTGATCATATTTACCGTCAAGCTATCACCTCTGCCGGTACTGGCTGTATGGCTGCACTTGATGCAGAACGCTTTTTAGATAACCTATAAGCATACATAGCATACTTTTGGGGCTGAATTTTCAGCCCTTTTTTGTGCCCAAAACATTACGCCCGAGATAATTGTATCCGCACCAACATTCACTAAGCTTATAGTTGAAATTAGTCTTATTTATACAATTAATGGCTCAGGTGCGATAGGATCTAAGGGTGAGCAACAAATACCGTCAAATTATATAAGTAAAACTAGCTATAATTATCGTCAGGAATAAAAGCTTTATTCATTTAGGCATTACTAGAAACTGTAAAATCAGTTAAAATGCTTAACTTCATATCAAGTAAATTACCGAGAGTTTTCTATGAGTTTGTATACAAAATATATGGAAGAAATCCAAACCCGTAAAACGGAGCTTGGATTAAGCCCACAACCAATCGATAGCGCTGAACTAGTATCAGAAATAATTAATCAAATTAAAGATACTAATAACGAGCACCGTAAAGATTCACTGCATTTCTTTATTTTTAATACTTTACCTGGAACAACCAGTGCTGCGGGCGTTAAAGCACAGTTTCTAAAAGAAATCATTTTGGGTGAAGAGCACGTTGCAGAGATCACTCCAGAATTTGCATTTGAACTGCTTTCACACATGAAAGGCGGCCCATCGATTGAAATGCTAATTGATTTAGCCTTTGCTGATGACGCAAAAATCGCAGCACAAGCTGCAGAAGTACTGAAAACTCAGGTATTTTTATACGATGCAGATATGGAGCGCATAAAAGCGGCCTACGAAGCAGGTAATGAAATTGCTAAAGAATTACTAGAGAGCTTTTCAAAAGCTGAATTCTTTACAAAATTACCTGACATCGAAGAAAAAATCGAAGTAGTAACTTACATTGCTGGTGAAGGCGACATCTCAACTGATTTACTGTCTCCAGGTAATCAAGCACACTCGCGTGCTGACCGTGAATTACACGGTAAGTGCATGATCACTGAAGAAGCACAACAAGAAATTGTTGCTCTTCAAAAGAAACACCCTAACGCTAAAGTAATGCTTATTGCTGAAAAAGGCACCATGGGCGTTGGTTCATCACGTATGTCTGGTGTGAATAACGTAGCACTTTGGGCTGGTAAACAAGCAAGCCCATACGTTCCTTTCATCAACATTGCACCTGTTGTTGCAGGTACTAATGGTATTGCACCAATCTTCTTAACAACGGTTGATGTAACTGGCGGTATTGGTCTTGACCTTAAAAACTGGGTTAAAAAAGTAGATGCAGACGGCAATACAGTAACTGATGCAAATGGTGATGCAGTGCTTGAAGAAGCCTACTCTGTTGCTACTGGTACTGTGCTAACAATCAATACTAAAGAGAAAAAGCTTTTTAACGGTGATAAAGAACTTGTTGATATTTCATCAGCATTCACACCGCAAAAAGTTGAATTTATGAGAGCCGGTGGTTCTTACGCAGTTGTATTTGGTAAGAAACTACAAACGTTTGCTGCTGAAACTCTTGGCATTGAAACGCCGCTTGTTTACGCACCTTCAAAAGAAATTTCACACGAAGGCCAAGGCTTAACAGCGGTTGAAAAAATCTTTAACCGTAATGCGGTAGGTGTACTATCAGATACGCCACTTCACGCAGGCTCAAACGTTCGCGTTAAAGTGAACATCGTTGGTTCGCAAGATACAACCGGTCCAATGACAGCACAAGAATTAGAAGCAATGGCTGCTTCAACGATTTCACCTCTTGTTGATGGTGCCTATCAGTCTGGTTGTCATACAGCATCAGTATGGGATAGCAAAGCACAAGCAAACATTCCTAAACTAATGGCGTTTATGAATAAGTTTGGTTTGATCACCGCACGTGACCCGAAAGGCGTTTACCATGCAATGACTGACGTTATTCACAAAGTATTGAACGACATTACAATTGATGATCGCGCTATCATCATTGGTGGTGACTCACATACACGTATGTCTAAAGGCGTTGCCTTTGGTGCCGATTCAGGTACTGTTGCTGTTGCACTTGCAACCGGTGAATCAGCGATGCCGATTCCTGATTCAGTTAAAGTAACGTTTAAAGGCAAAATGGCTAAGCATATGGATTTTCGCGATGTTGTACATGCAACGCAAGCGCAAATGCTTAAGCAATTTGGCGGCGAAAACGTATTCCAAGGTCGTATCATTGAAGTTCATATTGGTACCCTAATGGCTGACCAAGCTTTTACCTTCACTGACTGGACTGCAGAAATGAAAGCGAAAGCGTCAATCTGTATTTCAAATGATGAAACGTTAATTAAGTCAATTGAACTTGCTAAGTCACGTATCCAAATCATGATCAACAAAGGTATGGAAAACGAAGCACAAACGCTACAAGGTCTAATCGATTTAGCCGACAAGCGTATTGCAGGTATTCAATCTGGTGAAGAGCCAGCACTTTCTCCAGACGACAACGCTAAATACCACGCAGAAGTTGTGGTTGATTTAGACCAAATCGTTGAGCCAATGATTGCCGATCCAGACGTAAATAACAATGATGTTTCTAAGCGTTATACTCACGATGTGATCCGCCCTGTTTCTTTTTACAACGACAAGCCTGTTGATTTAGGTTTTGTTGGTTCGTGTATGGTTCACAAAGGCGATATGAAAATTATTGCTCACATGCTACGTAACCTTGAGAAGAAAAACGGTTCTATCTCATTCAAAGCGCCATTAGTTGTTGCGCCACCAACATACAACATTGTTGATGAGCTTAAAGCTGAAGGCGATTGGGATATTCTTGCTAAATACGCAGGTTTTGAATTTGACGATGCAAAACCAAAAACGGCTGCACGTACTAAGTATGAAAATATCTTATACCTAGAACGTCCTGGTTGTAACTTATGTATGGGTAACCAAGAAAAAGCAGAACCTGGTGATACTGTTATCGCAACATCAACACGTCTTTTCCAAGGCCGTGTAGTAGCCGATACATCTGAGAAAAAAGGTGAGTCACTTCTAGGTTCTACGCCAGTTGTAGTTCTATCTTCTGTTCTTGGTCGTTTCCCGACTATGGAAGAGTATAAGTCTGCGGTTGAAGGTATTGACCTTACATCGTTTACACCTGTTGAAGAAGCAATGACAACTAAGTTCAACGCTGGACAAGCTGTACCAGTAAAAGTGGTTAGCTAATTCGATTAGTTTACCATTTAATTAAGCGCGTTTTTTAACGCGCTTTTTTTATGCCTAAAATTTACCTAACAGCAATGTAAGTCCTGCTCAACCCTATAGAGAACACAATAATTTGTGGTTTGTGATTTTAAAGCAACAGGTTACACTTTACCTTGACCATGCAGTTATTCAATCGGTGTTATGACTAAACAACTCTATCAACTCGCTACGAGCCATTTTGCTTTTCCTGATCCCAGCCATGCATTAGATGATCCAGATGGTTTACTTGCCATTGGTGGATGCTTATCGGTAACACGATTAAAAAATGCTTATTTATCTGGTATTTTTCCGTGGTTTAATGAGCACGAGCCAATTATGTGGTGGTCACCTAGTGAACGCGGTATTGTTGAGCTTGATGACTTTCATGTTAGTAAAAGCTTACGAAAACATTTAAAAAAGCACCCGGTCACCGTAACTATTAACCATGCCTTTGAAGAAGTGATAGAAGCGTGCCGCGATCAACGTCTTGATACCGATGGCACTTGGATAACCCCGCAAATGCAACAGGCGTACATTAATGCCCATCACAATGGCTTGGCCCATAGTTTAGAGGTATGGAGCGAGGGAGAGCTTGCAGGCGGCTTATATGGGATTATGCAAACAGGTGTTTTTTGTGGTGAATCAATGTTTCATCATCAAACAAATTGCTCCAAACTCGCCATGTGGGCGCTGGTTAATTGGCTTAAGCGCCATAATGCGCATTTTATTGATTGCCAATTAGAAAATCCTTATTTAATGTCGTTAGGTGCCAGCGTGATTCCACGTGAAGAATTTTTAACTAAACTTAATAAAGCACAGTGTTACACCCCAGCTGCCAGTATGTGGCAGCCACAGGAGCTAATCGCGATATATGAATGAACAACTTCCGACTCGTATTGGCCTAAGCCAACCATTTGAATGCAGTTATTTACCTGATCGCCAAGAACAACTGCTGGTGATACTCGATCCAAGTTGTTACAACAGCAATAAGTTTGAGTCGTTATTAGGATTGGGCTTTCGTCGCAGTGGTAACCAAATTTACCGTCCGCACTGCCCTATTTGCAGCGCGTGTAGTTCAGTGCGCGTTTTAGCTGATGAATTTATGCCGACAAAATCGCAAAAACGTAAACTTAACAAAGCAAAAAACCGCTTTGAGGTAAAATATTCTCAAGTTGAACGCGAACAATACTATCCACTTTACAGTAAATATATTAGCTTGCGCCACCAAGACGGTTCTATGTATCCACCTGATAAATCACAATTTCAAAGTTTTTTGTTTTGTAGCTGGTTAACCATCACCTTTATAGAGCTTTGGGATCAAGAAAACTTAGTAGCCGTTGCTGTAACTGATTGTATGGACAACGCTATTTCCGCTATTTATACATTTTTTGACCCTGACTACGAACACTTCAGTTTAGGGACTGTAATGATATTACAGCAGCTTAAATTTGCTAAACAGCAACACAAACAGTTTGTTTATTTAGGCTATCAAATAGATGAATGCGACAAAATGAAGTATAAAACCCAGTTTTTACCTGCCCAAAAACAGCTCAATGACCAGTGGGTGGCTATTTAATTTACAAAAATAGCCCCTGCGCCTTTACTTATTGGCGTATTTTGGGCAAAATCTGCAGCGTTTAACTATTAAAGAGGTGTTACGCTAAACATGGCGAAAGAAGACGTAATCGAAATGCAAGGGACAGTCCTTGATACTTTACCAAATACAATGTTCCGAGTTGAGCTAGAAAATGGTCACGTAGTTGTGGCTCATATTTCAGGTAAAATGCGCAAAAACTATATCCGTATTTTAACCGGCGATAAAGTAACGGTAGAAATGACTCCTTACGATTTATCGAAAGGTCGTATCGTATTCCGTGCTCGCTAAGTAAGTGCGTAAACGAGATTTAGTTTTTGGCTAGTGAAAACTAGCTTTAAGCGTTTATTAAATGTAATTAATGGTAGTAGCCAGTAATTACATTTAATAAACAAAAAACCCAGCCTTTGCTGGGTTTTTTGTTGCCTATTTCTTTGGCAAATAAAAAAGCCTGCATAAAGCAGGCTTTTTAAATTGCTAGCTTTTTTAGGTTAGGCTGGCGTTAAGTCACTCTCGTAATCAAAACGCAGTTTTTTATCTTTAACCGATACTTTTACCGTACCGCCAGAAATTAGCTCACCAAACAGTATTTCGTTAGCCAATTGCTTTTTAAGATCTTCTTGGATAACACGAGCCATAGGACGCGCGCCCATTGCTTTGTCATAGCCTTTATCAGCCAACCACTCACGAGCTTTAGAAGTAAGCTCAAGGTTAACTGACTTCTTATCCAGTTGCGCTTGAAGCTCCACAACAAACTTATCAACCACTTGCAAAATAACCTCTTTTTCGAGGTGATTAAACCAAATAATGTTATCTAAGCGGTTTCTAAATTCAGGTGAAAATACTTTGTTAATTTCACCCATTGCATCGTGTGTGTGATCTTGCTCACTAAAACCAATCGACTTACGCGTGGTTTCTTGTACGCCGGCATTAGTGGTCATCACCACTACTACGTTTCTAAAGTCAGCTTTTCGGCCGTTATTATCTGTTAGCGTACCGTGATCCATAACTTGTAATAAAATGTTGTAGATATCAGGATGCGCTTTTTCAATTTCATCCAGCAATACCACTGCATGTGGGTTTTTGATCACCGCTTCTGTTAATAAGCCGCCTTGTTCAAAACCTACATAACCCGGAGGCGCACCGATTAAACGGCTCACCGCATGGCGCTCAACGTATTCAGACATATCAAAACGAATAAACTCAACACCCATGCATTTAGCTAATTGCTTGGTAACCTCTGTTTTACCTACCCCTGTTGGGCCTGCAAATAAGAACGAACCAACCGGTTTGTTCTCGTTTGCTAAACCTGAGCGCGATAAGCGAATAGCAGAAGTTAATGCATCAATGGATTGATCTTGTCCAAACACCAACATTTTTAAATTACGGTCTAAGTTTTTCAGCGTTTCTTTATCAGACGACGACACATTTTGAGGCGGAATACGCGCCATTTTTGACACAATCATCTCAATATCAGATACACCAATGGTTTTTTTACGCTTGGACGTAGGCAGTAGCCGTTGGCTTGCGCCTGCTTCATCAATAACGTCAATCGCTTTATCAGGTAAGTGACGCTCATTAATGTACTTGGCACTTAGCTCGGCGGCTGCTTTTAACGCTTTTTGCGTATAACGAATACCGTGGTGTGCTTCGTAACGATCTTTTAAGCCGTTAAGAATTTTAGTGGTATCTTCAACACTAGGTTCAAGCACATCAATTTTTTGAAAACGACGAACTAGGGCGCGATCTTTTTCAAAAATATTCTTGTACTCACCGTAAGTGGTAGAACCCATACAACGTAATTGCCCACTTGAGAGTAACGGCTTAATTAAGTTTGAGGCATCCATTACCCCACCTGAGGCAGCACCTGCACCAATAATGGTGTGAATTTCATCAATAAATAAAATTGAACCTGGTTTTGCTTGTAACTCTTTTAATAAACTTTTAAAGCGTTTTTCAAAATCGCCTCGGTATTTGGTACCGGCAAGTAACGCGCCCATATCTAAAGAGTACACAACCGCATCTGCAATGACTTCAGGCACTTGTTCGTTAACAATACGATAGGCTAAGCCCTCGGCAATGGCAGTTTTACCTACGCCGGCTTCACCAACCAGTAATGGGTTATTCTTTTTACGACGACACAGCACTTGCACTGTGCGCTCTACTTCACTGTCACGGCCAACAAGCGGGTCAATATTACCCTCTTTAGCGTGTATATTAAGGTTAGTTGTAAAGCTGTCGAGCTTACTCGCTTCTTCGCTTGCTACTTCTTGCACCTCTTCATGAATATCGTCGGTATCATCGCCTAATTCGTCGTCACCTTTGGCAATCCCATGAGAAATAAAGTTAACAATATCAAGTCGAGAAATATCGTTCTTTTTAAGTAAATACACTGCTTGGCTTTCTTGTTCAGAAAAAATAGCCACCAGCACATTCACGCCAGTCACCTCATTTTTACCCGAAGATTGCACATGAAATACCGCGCGCTGTAATACACGCTGAAAGCCAAGTGTTGGTTGAGTTTCGCGTTCTTCTTCTAAATCGGGAATAACCGGTGTGGTTTCATCAATAAATTCAAGTAACTCTGTTTTTAATCCAGAAACGTCAACACCACACGCATTGAGCGCTTCTCCAGCTGATGGATTGTCGAGTAGAGCGAGTAAAAGATGCTCTACGGTCATAAACTCATGACGACGTGTACGCGCTTCACGAAACGCGGTGTTCAAAGTTAGTTCTAAGTCTTTATTTAGCATTGGCAACCCCTTACAGAGATAATAATTTTATACCGCACTTCAAAGATGAAAGTTCACCTTTATGGTATTTATTCCTGCTCACAACTACATAGCAGTGGATGCTCGTTATCCCTTGAGTAGCGGTTAACTTGCTCAGCCTTGGTATGTGCTACGTCGGCGCTATAAACACCACATATACCCTTACCTTGCTGATGTATTTGCAGCATCACATCAGTTGCTCTATCGCTATCCATATTAAAAAACGTCATTAAGATCTCTATTACAAAATCCATCGGCGTGTAATCATCGTTGTTTAACACAACTTTATATTTTCGCGGTGGCTGCAACTTTTGCTTTTCACTATCGCGAACGGTGTCGATAACACCAGAATCTTTCATACCACTCATAATTAAATATAGTCTTGTCTTTGTAACTCAAGCAAACTTGAATAAAAAAATAAATAAAATGTTAAAAAATAACCTAAAACACTTGACTGGTTGCTTAAATAAACTACAGTCAAATGGTGATTGATTAAACCTTAGTCAGTCTAGCAAACAATACAGTTTAGGATAACTAAATTAGTCAACTTATAGAAGGATGTAGAAGTATGGCTTGTGGTAAAGTCAAATGGTTCAACAACGCCAAAGGTTTTGGTTTCATCGTAGAAGACGGTTGCGAGAACGACATTTTTGCTCATTACTCCACAATTGTAATGGACGGATACAAGACACTTAAAGCTGGTCAAGATGTTACCTTCGAATTACAACAGGGCCCTAAAGGTCTACACGCTACTAATATAGCGCCTAATGGCGATATTATAGGGTGATTGTAATTATGAGACTAAAGCGAGTGACCTGTTTAGATCCTCGCTTAATTTCTTAAAAATCCCTAACCACTCCAATATAAATTGCCTCATTGTTTGTTAATTCAACCCCACTCCTTGATTTTATTTTATCTACCCCAATAATTTCAGTATTAGAAGTTTAACTGCTGGCGTCTGGCGTGTAATCCTAGCCCTTTTTAGCCAAGCTTGTTACACTCTTTATCCTGTAAAACGTAATTACTTTAGCCTAATGGCTAGTTTGTATTTACATAAATTTTAGTTATAAAAGACACTAGTCCGTCAGGTGTGATTATTCTCACCTTGTTTAGGTTATACGAGTACCAACACCTAACAGACTACTCATTGCATGTACTAATGCTTAATTTAAAAGTATTAGGCGATGATTTCTTTGCATTGTTGAATTTGGCCAATGCGGCCTACTATCTAGGAATGATGATGACATCAAAAATTATCTATACAAAAACGGACGAAGCTCCGGCACTAGCAACTTATTCGTTGTTACCTATTATCCAAGCATACACAAATGCGGCAGGTGTTGAAGTTGAAACACGCGACATCTCATTAGCTGGTCGTGTAATTGCGAGCTTCCCGGATTACCTAACAGAAGAACAACGCATTGGTGATGCACTTGCAGAACTTGGCGAAATGGCAAAAACACCAGAAGCTAACATCATTAAATTACCGAACATTAGTGCATCAGTTCCACAACTTCGCGCTGTAATTAAAGAGCTTCAAGAAAAAGGTTATGCACTTCCAGAATACCCGGTTGAACCTAAAAACGATGAAGAGAAAGCGATTCAAGCAGCCTACGATAAAATTAAAGGCAGCGCAGTAAACCCTGTACTTCGTGAAGGTAACTCTGACCGTCGTGCACCAGGTTCAGTGAAAGAGTATGCACGTAATAACCCACATTCAATGGGCGCGTGGAGCAAAGATTCACAATCATACGTTGCAAGCATGGAAGAAGGTGACTTCTTTGGTTCTGAGCAATCACTAACTGTTGATGAAGCAACGGATGTTCGTATCGAACACGTAGCGGCTAATGGCGATATCACTGTACTTAAGCAAAGCACGCCATTACTTGCTGGTGAAGTAATTGATGCGTCACGTATTAGTGCAGCAAAATTACAAGCATTCCTAGAAGCTGAAATCAATGCAGCTAAAGAAAAAGGCGTGTTATTTTCGCTTCATATGAAAGCAACCATGATGAAAGTATCTGATCCAATCATCTTTGGTCACGCTGTAAAAGTATTCTACAAAGACGTTTTTGCAAAACACGGTGCACTTTTTGAAGAGCTAGGTGTTGATGTAAATAACGGTTTAGGCGATGTGTACTCTAAAATTCAAACATTAGATGACGCTAAGCGCGAAGAAATTGAAGCAGACATTCAAGCGGTTTACGCTAACCGCCCAGCTATCGCCATGGTTGATTCTCATCGTGGTATTACAAACTTACACGTACCAAGTGATGTGATCATCGATGCTTCTATGCCTGCTGCAATTCGTTCAAGCGGTCAAATGTGGAATAAAGACGATAAATTACAAGACACAAGCTTTGTAATTCCAGATCGTTGTTACTCTGGCGTTTACCAAGCAACGATTGATTTTTGTAAACAGCACGGTGCTTTTGATCCTACAACTATGGGTAGCGTACCAAACGTTGGCCTTATGGCTCAAAAAGCGGAAGAATACGGCTCACATGACAAAACATTTGAAGCAAAAGCTGACGGTACTATTCGTGTTGTTGACACAAACGGTAACACCCTACTTGAGCACAGTGTTGAGCAAGGCGATATCTGGCGTATGTGTCAGGTTAAAGATGCACCAATTCAAGATTGGGTTAAACTTGCAGTAAACCGCGCTCGCGCAACTGGTAATCCGGCTATTTTCTGGTTAGATGCAGAACGTGCACACGATGCTGAGCTAATCAAAAAAGTGAACAAATACTTGCCAGATCATGATACTGCTGGCCTAGATATTCAAATTTTATCGCCAATGGATGCAACCTTATTCTCACTAGCACGCATCAAAGAAGGTAAAGATACGATTTCTGTAACAGGTAACGTATTACGTGATTACCTAACAGATTTATTCCCAATTTTAGAATTGGGTACTAGTGCTAAAATGCTTTCAATTGTGCCACTGATGAATGGCGGTGGTTTATTTGAAACAGGTGCCGGTGGTTCTGCTCCTAAGCACGTTCAACAGTTTGAAAAAGAAAACCACTTACGTTGGGATTCTTTAGGTGAGTTCTTAGCACTTGCTGCGTCACTTGAACACCTAAGCACAACAACGGGTAACAACAAGGCACAAGTACTTGCGGATACGCTTGATAAAGCAACGGGTACATTCTTAGCTGAAAACAAGTCGCCTTCACGTAAAGTAAAAGAGATTGATAACCGTGGTTCTCATTTCTTCTTATCTTTATTCTGGGCTCAAGAACTTGCTAAGCAAAATGAAGATAGCGAGCTTAAAGCGCAATTTACACAAATTGCTAGCGACCTTGAAACCAACAAAGAGCAAATTGTTAGCGAGCTAAACGATGCACAGGGTCCTGCAATGAACATTGGCGGATACTTCCAGCCAAATGACGATGCAGCCTTCAAAGCAATGCGTCCGAGCACAACATTTAACGAGATTTTATCTAAACTAGTATAAATCAGTTAAATGAATGAAAAGGCGCTCATAGAGCGCCTTTTTTGTGCCTAAGAAAAAGGCCGCTAATGCGGCCTTTTAAATTCAACTTTAAAAGTTTATTTTGTGTACGCGCGTGGCATGTTCGACTCTGTTGTATAGCGCTCACGCAGTTTATCTTGGCGAGATTCAGTACTAACCTCAACCCCATTAATAAACATTTTATTCACGTGACTGCTCAGCTCAAACGGGTCGTTACTCCACATAACAACATCAGCGGCTTTACCTACTTCTAGGCTACCGGCATTAATACCAAATACATCAGCCACATTCGAAGTCATTGCCTTTAATGCGCCTTGTTGGCTCATACCGTAAGACACTGCGTTACCGGCATCGTAGCGAAGCTGGTAAACATTGTGGCTGGCATCGCCACCCACAGTTAATAGCACTTTAACACCGGCTTTTTCTAGTATGCCGGCATTATTTAAGCTTGCATGCAATGAATCGAAGCTGCCTGGTAAATTATCCATTGCACTAATGATCACAGGAATGCCTGCTTTAGCGATGCGATCTTTAACTACAACGGCATCTTGAGCGCCATTAAGGACAATGTTTACGCCAAACTGCTGTTTCACTTTTATTAGTTCAACAATATCAGCCGAACGCGACACACTAATTAGTAATGGCATATCGCCTTTTAGTACTTTAGCCATTATGGTGTCTTCAGCACTTGGCTTAGCGTCATCTTTTTTAGCTTCTTTGCTTGCTTTAGTTTGATGCTCATCTAACTTATTGATAAGTGTTTGCAAGGTAAATGCACGAGAGCCTTTGCTGCGTTCACCCAAATGAACCACTAATGCTGCTTGCTTTTTATTTACGCTTTCGAAGCTACCACTTAAATCAACAACACTTGCAAGGCCTGCAAATATGCTGTCACCACCGTAAGGGGTGATCAAATCGCGAGTAATACCGCCTTTACGTGCATAAGGAATTAAGCTTGAACGAGGATTAAATGCCAAGCTTGCATCAAAGTCGATACCCGCTTTGTCTTCTCCTGCATCGCGAGAACCGGCAACCGCACCTACTTCAACTAAGCCAAGCTGGTTTACACTGGCTATAAAACCTGGGGTCACTATTTGACCTTGAGCATCAATAACTTTGTCAACTTTAAAATCGCTAGGGTTAATGGCAGTGATTTTGCCATCATTCATAACTATGCTAGCTCCTTCTAATACACCTTGATCTGAAGATGTATGCAAAGTTGCATTAATAATTGCCAGTGACTCTGCGCTCACGGTACCCGATGCTAATAGCCCTGCAGCAACCAGAGAAAGCGAAAACGAACGTGATAATTTTTTCATTCTGGGTGCTCCTTATTGTTGACCTAACATAAAATCACTTTGTGCTTGGAATGCGCTATCGTTTCTATCGTAAACTTTTGCACCATCAACAAACACTTGCTCTGCTTTTGCATAAACACTAAACGGGCTTTGATTCCAAATAACAACATCAGCTTGTTTGCCTGCTTCAAGTGAGCCTGTTTTATCTTCAATACCTAACGATTTAGCGGCGTTAGCTGTGATCCACTTAATTGCATGCTGCTCAGAAATATCAAACCCATTTTGGTTTGCACTGTACATTACTTTAGCGGCTTCTTGGTTTAAGCGTTGAATCGTCGTGTCAGAATCTGAGTGCACAACGGCACATGAGTTTTTAACTGCATCAACAATAGCTACGTTCTCTTGCACCATATCGTAGGCTTCCATTTTAAAGCCCCACCAGTCTGGCCAAAGTGCTGCACACGAGCCATTTTCAGCTAATAAATCAGCAATTTTATAGGCTTCAATTCCGTGGTGGAATGTGCCCGCATGATAATTAAACTCTTTAGAAAGGTCGATCATCATCGCCATTTCTTCTGCTTTGTAGCAGTGATTATGAATACGAACGTCACCTTCTAAAACACCGCGTAATGTATCGTATTTAATATCACGATGTGGAGCTTCTGGGTTTTTACCCGCAGCGTAATCAGCATCGTATTTATCCCACTCACGCTTATATTCTTGAGCGCCAATCCAAGCTGTACGATATCCTGCCATATTACCCATACGTGTCATCGGTAATACGCCTTTACGACCGTAAACACGTTTAGGATTTTCACCACATGCCATTTTTAAACCGTATGGCGCATCAGGAAATTTCATTCCTTGCATGGTGTGAGCCGGTACATTTTTAAGGGTAACGCCACGTCCACCGAATAAATTAGCCGAACCCGGTAAAATTTGTAATGACGTAATACCGCCTTCACGTGCGCGATTGAAACCTGGATCTTGTGGCCAAATTGAATGCTCAACCCATACTTCTGCCGTATTTGGACTGGTCATTTCGTTACCATCTTGATGAGACTCAACCGATGGATTTGGATAAGCACCTAAATGTGAATGAACGTCAATAATGCCTGGTGTTACCCATTTACCTTGTGCGTCGATGGTGGTATCTGCATCAGCGGTTAAATCTTTACCAATTTGCTGCACTTTACCGTCGACAATTAATACATCAGCTTCATCTAAACGCTCACCCGTCCCTGTTAATACAGTCGCATTGGTGATTAACGTGCTTGATGTCGCTACCGGTTGGTAAGTACTTGGGTATGGGTTTTTATTAATGGTTACTTTGTCATCTTGTGGGCCGCTTTCTTGGCAACCAACAAGTGCTGCTGCTAAACCAACAGCTAACAATGAGGGAGCAAATTTTTGCATGTTTTTAGGTTCTCCTGTTTTTTTACTACTTTAGCGAAAGCAAACGCATAAAGCTAAAAAAACAGGTGAAAAGGCGGTTATTTAAGGTGAATTTCTGTAATTATTTTTTTATATAATTGTTATAAAGCTTATCCAGAGCTCCTTCGGTGGTGAGCGATGGATCTTTACTTATAAAGTGTTTAACCGTTCGTGTTACAAAATCCGAATTTTGCTTATGTAATTTTGAAAAATCTTTAATCAATGTATTACCATCTTTTGCGGCTGTAACTTTATCATGACGATGTCTGTATTGACTCAATGCCTTATTAAAATCACCTTGATAGTCTTCCACTAAAATTTTATAAAAGTCATTTTTTTGTACTTTTAATACAGTAATGCAATAGTTAAGCGCTTCTTTGAAATCGGTAAATACAGTGCCTTCAACATCAAACTCTTTAATTTTTTCACGCACTGTGACACGTGCTTCCTCAGTGGCATAACTAAAGCCCGTAAAGGCGAGTCGCTCAGCCGCTTCTTTACCTAGCTTCATACCTGCTTGAATACTATGCGCAAATTCATCACTCATATCAGCGAGTTCGTTTTCTTCCCACATGTTATAAACACGCAGAGGTTTTGCATACTTATTAGATAATTTCTTTTTAAGTTTGCTAAATCGCTCATCAATAGTCATTAATCGCTCATTGTGAAGTAATGCATGGCATTCGTAACAGGCTGCAATGGCAACAAAGTCAGCTTCTTCACCTAGATCAATAATACTTTGTAGCATATGCAATGGCGGGCAATGATCGCGCTCTGTTGCCTCACAGCCGCAATAAAAACATTGGTTAAAATGCTGTTGCTCACACGCATAAGCTTGCTGGTAGTAACTTGCTAACGTTTTATTCACAATTGCGCTCCAAAAATATAAATGCCACAAATTTAGGGCGCGATAATAACAGCCTGAAAAAATATTTCAGTAGGAAAACGCTAAAGTGTGTCAAAAATAAATTATTTATGAACAACTTTTCATACACCTACAAAATTGCACGATTTATATACACATCTTCTTACAGCTTACCCCATTCAGTTAACAACATTCCGGCTACATTAGGCAATACTTAAGTTGCACATAAACAAAGAGGCAAATACTATGATTTCTTTTAAAGCAACTCTATATTCAACGGTATTATTGGGCGCAGCAACATTAACAGCACCTGTAATGGCAACCACCTTTGTTGCCGCTGACTCATCACCCGGTACCCAAGCTTGTATGGCCGTTGCATCTAACAAAAGGTTGACACTTCACAGAGCCATGAAAGATCTGCGAATTAGTAAACATGTAATTGGCAAAAAATTACTCTGTAATGATTTATCAATGGGTGATTTTGTAGCGCTGTATGATTTAAATAAATCAGCACGCTTTTTAAATATTGAAGCATCTACCAGTACATCAATAAGAGATTTAGCGAAAGTAAACAAACCGCTTGTGGTTATTATGGCGGGGTCTAAATAATATTACAGGTTTTAAATGCGTTTAATTTACTCGAGTCAAACACGTTAAGCAGGGCTTAGTACCTGCTTAACGTGTATTTATTATTAAATAAGCGCTGCCAACAAACCAAATATGCCACCAAATACTCCACCCCAAACAACGAGCCAGCCTAAGTGCTCGCGGATCATGGTTTGAATTATTTCTTTTACCATTTTAGGGGTGAGTTCATCTAGGCGTTCATCCACTAACTTAAGCACCGTGTTATGCAAGCTTTCCGCGTTATTGCCTTGGGTTAACATATCGCTTAATAGTATTTTAAAATCGTCGGTGTCACTTATTTGCACCAGCGATGATTGCATTTTTTCAATAAACTTTTCTCGCATTGGCTCAACGGCTTCAGTGCCACCAAACATTGCAAGCATGCTACCAAATTGTGATTGTTCAATAACCACTAACAAATTATCGAATGCAGGGTTTAAATCCACTTTATAAATGACTGATTCAAAGTCTATCGTTGGTTGAGCCTTGCTTAGAAGCTTGTCTATTTTATGCTCAGAAAAGAACTCCGTAAGTATTAAGTTTCTTATAGCCACTTTAAAACTTTCAAACTTAAGTGCAATTACACCCGAACCATATAAAAACGGCACTTTTTCAAACAGCATATGAATAGCGAGTAAGTTTGTAACTGCACCGGAGAGTGCAAATAAGCCCACAGAAAGTACAATGGTTTGTTCAAATACAAAACCAATAACAACACAACACGCTGCTAATAAGTTAGTGATAAAACTTTTATTCATTTTTATTCCATTTCAGTGATTTGTATCAGAAATTGATAGTATTAATTTTACACCGATTAATTTGTTTATTTAATCCCTTTTTGCCATAGTTTATTTATAGGTTTAAAAGGTGACTATTGTTATGTGGAAAACAATCAATCAAGAGATCAGCCAGGCTATCCATTATGATTTTAAACACACCCATAAACGTCAGTTGCAAAACACATCCACCGATAAGTTGTTTCATTTAAGCGATGGCAAGCACAATTACTTAGTTAAAGTTGGGCAAAAACATGAGCTAGAGCGCTTTGAGGCTCAAGCTCAAGGCTTAAAACAGCTTACTCAAAACAGTGTATTTATGGTGCCAGACTGTATTATAACTGGGGCTAATATAGAATACGCCTTCATTGTATTAGAGTGGCTTACATTTGACGAGCTTCCCCACACTCATTGGTCAACTATGGGGGAGCATCTTGCCATGTTACATCAAAAACACCAGCAAGCGATGTTTGGTTTTGATACCGACAATTATTTAAGCTCAACGCTTCAGCCTAATCAGTGGCATAAAAAATGGGATGTATTTTTTGCAGAAGAACGTATTGGTTGGCAATTACAACTATTAGCTGAAAAAGACATTGTACTTTCAGACCCCGAACAACTAATAAATTTAGTAAAAGAGACACTGCATAATCATCATGTTTTACCCTCATTATTACATGGCGATTTTTGGCGTGGTAACCTGGGCTTTGTAAATAACATTCCGACCTTGTTTGACCCCGCCTGCTATTACGGTGATCGGGAAGTCGATATTGCTATGAGCGAGCTCTATGCTCCCCTTCCAGAGGATTTTTATGATACCTACAAGCATCACTACCCTTTAGCACAGGGTTATGAGCAACGTAAGCTTGTTTATCAGCTTTACCCTGTTTTAAACAACGCTAACATTTTTGCGGGTCATTATCTAAATCAGGCTAAAGAGCACGTTGATAAACTAATAAACTTACTAGACTAAACTCGTAAACTAAAATAAATGCAGTAAACAAGATATAAGCACTATATTTAGTGTAAGCCCGTTGTGTGCTACCCACGTAAAAAAACTTAGTTTTTATGAGGTGTTATTATGAAAGACTTTTTATCACAACGCATCGCCTGTCCACATTGTGGACACCATATTCATTTAGATCTCGATGCCAGTATGGGCGATCAAGACTACTATGAAGAATGTAGTGCCTGCTGTAACCTTATACACTTGAACATGCATATAGACTATGCACGTAACAAGTTAGAGTTACATGTGGACAGCGATGACGAACAAATATTTTAGCTATGTTGGCGCATGTAGTTTTCAACGGTGTTTATAATTGTGTAGGTTTGCTGGTCGACTTCAATATTGAACTCATCACCCACAACGGCTTCACCTAAATTAGTTATATCGAGTGTTTCTGGTATTAGATGCAACCAAAAGCCAAACTCATCAATATTACCCACCGTTAAACTTGCACCATTAACAGATACAAATCCTTTGTATAGCACATATTTTTGCCATTTTTGTGGCAGGCTGAGCTGTATTTTGTAGTTGTTTTCTAACTTCACTATTTGCGCAATTTTTGCGGTGCAATGAATATGTCCAGATACAATATGTCCACCCAACTCAGTACCAAATGACACTGAACGCTCGTAATTAACTAAACTACCCAATTCCAGTTGCCCAAGATTAGTTAGCTGCAGAGTTTCGTCAATAACATCAAAATGCACTTGAGCAACCACATCGTGATTACTTAGCTCTACTTTTACCACAGTCAAACAGCAACCATTTATAGCGATGCTGGCACCTAAGTCTAAATGCTTCACGTATTGCTCATTGACAGAAACTACCAGACGCAATACGCCCTGTGCATGGGTTTTAGAAACTACCGTTGCTTGAGTTTGAATAATACCGGTAAACATAAAAATCGCTTCTATTTCTTACAAAGTGCTAGTTTAACGTATCAAAAGACAAAATCATTCACTTAATAGCACTTATTCATGGTTATTTTCACCACCAAGATGAATTAAATACAAACACCGACCACCAGCATAGCTTGGCTGATCACAATAGATTACAATGCGACTATGTTTTTCTGAATAGCTGTTTTTTATGACTTTTTGTAGTTGGGAAGCCAAACGTTTACTTTCTCTTGCCGTTCCGGTTTTTTTAGCACAAGTAACTTTAGTATTAATGTCTGTGGTTGACACCATTATGGCCGGACAAGTGAGCCCTACCGATTTAGCTGCACTATCAATTGCAACGGGGATATGGAACCCAATTTTATTAGCAATACAAGGGATTTTATTAGCATTAACGGGCGTTATTGCACAATTCGCTGGTGCTAAAGATCGTAACGGCATCAGCCATTATTTTCAGCAAGCCCTTTATTTAACACTCCTTTTAAGTATTGCTGGTTTTAGTGCGGCGCAGCTTGCCAATACTGTTATTTTACAGCTAGATACCACCCCTGCAATTGCTGGACTTGCTTTTGACTACATTCATTTTGTTAAATGGGGTGTATTTGGCTTTTTAATTTTTACCGTTTACAGAAATATGACTGAAGGCATGGGGATGACCAAGCCTGCATTTTATATTAGTCTACTGGGGCTTGCGGTAAACATTCCACTCAATTATATTTTTATCAATGGCTTATTTGGCCTACCAGCTTTTGGCGGAGCCGGTTGTGGTATTGCTACCGCACTCGTATTTACTGTTATGGCTATTGCGCAGGTGACTTATTGCCAGCTCAGCAAAAAAGTAGACGCTAAAGGCTTATTAACTGGCTTTGAAAAACCTAACTTTAAAACCATAGGTATTATTACCAAACTCGGTATTCCTATATCACTAGCCACTTTTTTTGAAGTAACCTTGTTTGCCTGTATACCTTTATTTATTGCGCACTTAGGTGCGGTGGCCGTATCTGGCCATCAAATTGCAGCCAGTGTTACGGCACTATTATTTATGATGCCTCTTAGCCTCTCAATTGCAATTAGCATACGAATTGGTAATTTATTTGGGCAAAATCATTTAGATCAATTAAAAGTAGCCGTGTCTACAAGTTATATTTTAGCGGCAATTATCGCTCTATTTATTGCTTTTATTACTTTTATAGGTCGCGATGTGATTAGCGAGCTTTATAGCGATAGCCCTGCGGTACTCGCACTTGCTTCATCAATTATGATTTTAGCCTGTATTTATCAACTTCCTGATGCATTACAAGTAGCTGCAAATGGTATATTGAGAGGCTTAAAGCACACAGCCCCTATTTCTTATATCACTTTTATCTCTTATTGGTTAATCGGCTTTAGTTTAGGCTACGTATTAGCAAGAACAGACTTAATAGTGCCAGCAATGGGCCCGCATGGTTTTTGGATAGGCATTATCGTTGGATTATCAGTTGCAGCTGTACTACTGATGCTGACAGTGCATAGGCGATTTAAACGTGAACCATTTATTCTCTCTTAAACAATCTATAAATAACACACTGCCACTTAGTTGGTTACTGGCAGTGTGTTGTGTATTTCTTTTTGGCTGCTCAGAGGAGCCCAGTGAGGCAAATAAAACTTATTTGTCTCGCTTAAGTAGTACCTTTCAAGTTCCCGAGCCAAAGAGAAATCCACTGCAACAACTCACGTTAGTCGCGCCTAAAAATACCTTTCAGCCCGCAATTAAAATTGGTATAACTGAACTTGCTGGTATTAGCCAATGTAAACTGAACGTTTTAATAAGCGAGCATAATAATCAGTTAGGTAAAACGGCCACCGCTGCTAGTCAATTGAAGTACCAAATAGATTTTATTCAAAGCGCGCAAAACTGTTTAAATAGCTTGGATAAACAAAGCAAGATTTACAACAAAATTGCTGCGGCAAAAACTCAAAAACAAGCTCAGCTCACTCAGTTTTTCAACAATATGTTATTTAGTGAACCCGAGCTCAACAGCAGTTGGCAATTAACCGGCCAAGAGCTCAGCACTCAACCGGCTGGGTTTAGCGACACAGTTGAGGGGCTTAAAAAGCTAACTACCATAAAACAGCTAATAGAAAACCAAAATAGTATGGCAATAAACAGTGATGATATTTTGTCAGCGCTTGAGCCGCTTAACAAATACGAGTTTAACCAACAACTTATTCAAGCCGCGCGTGAACAAATTAGCTTAAATCATGCGGCCACCCAGTTTGTAAATACTTTAACGCTCGAAGATATATGCCCAAAGGGTAAAAACAAGCAGCAAGCTAAAATTGTCAGTAATATATTCAATAAATATTATTTAAAACAAATTCAGCCTTATCAAGCGCAGCTTAGTGGTTATTTAGAAACATTGCAGCCGCTGTATGTGCAGCTGTGGTTTAATCAAGCAGTAAGCAGTGAAGAGATAAATGCTCTTCTTGACCCAAACGCTAAAAACTTACTCGCTCAGCTAAAATCGTCAGCAAAAGAGCATGTTATATGGTGGCAAAAATTTTATAAAACGTGTGAAATCAGTCCAATATGAATAAAAAAACGGCAAATAAACTCAAATAGCATAAACATGCTTGATTCACTTCCCATCACGCTATATATTAGCGACCGTTGTTAAGCAATTAACAACTCTTAAATACATGCAATACGACTGTAGCTCAGTTGGGCGAGATTGGACCGAAGCGAAGCTTCGCAGCCGAACGAGGTGGAGGCAGGACGCCGACAGGATGAAGCTTCATGGACGAATTAAATAGTATGTAGACTTATAGTACGACTGTAGCTCAGTTGGTTAGAGCACTACCTTGACATGGTAGGGGTCGGTGGTTCGAATCCACTCAGTCGTACCAATCTCCATATCTAAACTGTTA